>JBJMMB010000272.1:0-5630 GCA_045805005.1 Chloroflexia bacterium | reverse complement strand
TCACGCATCTGCTCAACTGCCGACTTGCCGCTCACAAAACGCTCGGGGATCGTGTTCTCGACCCACCACGTCGCCCCGGCCTCCGCGAGGGGCGTGATAATCGATGCGTCCTCCGTGGGGTCGTCTCCTCGCGTGACGCCCGAGCAAACCACGTCGAATGGTCCGTCACTCTCGCGGTACCCTTTGATGTAACTCAGCAAGTCACGCAATTGCTCCGGGGAAACGGACTCATCATCCCGGAGGATCGGGAATACGCCATCCCAGCTCGCGGCCCGCCGCATGGGCGGCTTGTTCGGCCAATATCCGGCGACCCAGATGGGGATACGAGGGGACTGCGCGGGTGGAGGCAGAAATGTGGTTTCCCGGACCTTGTAATACTGGCCGTCGAAGCTGAAGGGCCGACCGCTCCATAGGCCGGTGAGCACCTGAAGCCCCTCGTCCAGCATGGCGCCGCGCACCTTTGCATCGGTGGTCTCGCCGAACTGCTCGTAGTCGTAATCGACACCCAATCCGACGCCGAAAATGAGCCTGCCGCCTGAAAGTTGGTCAAGGGACGCGGTCTCGCGAGCCACCTTCCAGGACCGCCTGCGGGGCAGGGGCGTGACCATCGGCCCGAACTTGATACGCTCGGTGCTCATAGCGATGGCGGTGAGGGCCACCCAGGGGTCGACCACCGGGTCGAGCCAGGGCATCACCAGGTGGTCCCAAATGAAGAAACCGTCCCAGCCCGCCTCCTCGGCGTCCCGCGCCAGCCCCGCGAGGGTCCGTGCATCGGCGAACTCTCCGAAATGGTGTACATCGATGCCGTAGCGCATGCCAACCACCTCACCGGCCGCGAACCGGCTCCGTCCGCGAGGTTCAGGGCGAGATGAAACCGACCCAGGAACCCCGGAAATAATCAGAACAGACGTTCAGGGGTGCAGTATATCAATTGAAAGGGATGGAGTCAACCTTCCGAGGTCTTAAGTTTTGCACATCCGGAGAAGTATGGAGCTACCTGAGGGGTGGGATGGGCCGCTTTCATTCGGGCGGCAAGCAACTGTAGGGGCAGGCCCCAGCCCCAGAGGGAACCCTGTCCTGCCTGCCCGGTTTCCCTACCTCGGCCTGTGTAGTACACGCAGAGGGCAGGCACAAGACCTGCCCCTACAGGGTTGGGAGGTACGCGAGCAGGGCAGGCAACGGGGGCCTGCCCCTACAGTCATACCTGGGAGAACTGCAAAGTTGGAAACGTTCGTACAGAACCGGGGCGAGAGGGATATGTTATCATGATCTCCTTATGGCTCGAAGCGATCTGCCAGATGCTAGTATTGACAGCGAACCCCAGGCTCTAACTACGGAGGAGCAATTGCTGCTGTCGGAGCTTGCGCGCCACGCGGTTGGAGCCAGGGTCGAAGTCGCGGGCTCCAAGGTGCTCAAGCGGCAAGTAGACTACCTGGTACTGCTCGTAAATATGCGGCACCCTACGCTCCGGGTTACCGTAAAGCTCGCGGGGCCGCTGGCTGCGCTGCCCTGCCCTTTCGAGCGGACCGCCGCGCTCCTTCGGCGTGTGCTTGCGGAGACTACCGTGCCCGTGCCTGAGGTGCTGGCGGCAGACACCTCTTACAGGGCGTGGCCGTGGCGCTACATGGTGAAGACATATATGCCGGGCCGCGAGTGGGCGACAGTGCGGAGGAGACTTCGAGAAGAGGAATCGGCGCGCGTTCACCGGGAGATGGGCCGGGCCGTGGCGCAGTTACACGGCATGGCGTTCCAGGGCTTTGGAGAATTGTCCGACGATGGAACCCTGCAAACCGGCAGGCCCTACTTAGATGCTCTCGCAGAGCGTGCTCGACGCCGGATCCACGACCCTCGCCATGCCGAGTTGTTCATCTCCGTGTTGAAGGATAAAGCCGGGCTGTTCAGAGATGTTAGCCCGGGCCAGGCCGGCCTATGCCACGAGGACCTCCACGGCCACAACATTATCTGCCAGCGCCGGGATGGAAGCTGGCGCCTGGCGGCTGTCCTGGATTTCGACAGCGCGTGGGCCGGCCACCAGGAGTCGGACCTGGCCCGGCTGGAGTTCTGGCGCGGGATGGCCGGCGAGGGCTTCTGGGAGGCATATAAAGAGGTGCGCCCCATCGCCGAGACCTACCCGCAACGGCGGCTTATTCACCAACTCATGTGGTGCCTCGAATATGGCCCATCATCGGAGGAGCACATAGAGGACACCAGGCGGGTGTGCGCGGCGTTGGGCGTAGCGCCACCGGGGGGTTTTGCCTGGCCGACTAATAGCGCTCTGTTTGGCTGACCGAAGCCTGTTGCCTGAGCAGTGCCACAGCTACGGCCACCCACAGCCCCATGACCGACCACAAAGCGACCCCGCTAGCGAGGAGCGCGAGGGAGGGGTGGCCGGGCGCAACCGTGTTGGTCAGCAGCACCCAATCGCCGGGACGGTGCAGGAGAAGGGCCAGGGCAAAACCCAGTGCTATGCCCAGGAGCGGGGTCCACGGGGCGGCTGGCACAGCGCTCCCCTTCGAGGCGAGCCACCAGACACCCAGGAGGCCCGCGATAGGCACGGCCAGGTCCACAAGGTGGTGCAGCCAGGTGCTGCCCGACACCAGGTGGAGCGTGAGAAGGACCAGTCCAGCCTCCAGAAGCAGGCGTGAGGCCGAGCGGGGGCGGGGGGAGGCGTCAGTGCGCCGGTTCGCGGCCCAGAGTACGAGCACCGTAGCTGCTACTACGAGGATGTTCAGCAGCCAGGTGAGCACCGGGCGCAGGCCGACGCCATCGAACAATTGCATGGGCGGCATCTGGGGGTCGCTGCCCGGCGTGAGGGCGCGGGCCAGGAAGGCGTTGAGGCTCTGGTTATCCAGGTAGGGGAAGGGTTGGCTGAAGAGGGCGGGGAACTGGGTGAACCAGTAGTCGGCTGTGGAAGGGGTGAGGGCCAGAAGGACGAGTTGCAAGAGCATAAACCCGGCAGTTGCCACGGCAGCCACCGAGCGGGGACCGCGCCACCAGAAGTAGGCCACGAGCAACACGGGCAGCACCTTGATGCTCGTGGCGACGGCCAGGAGCACCCCCGCAGCGGCCAGGGGTGGGATAAACGCCCCCAGGAAGGGCTCTCGCGCGGAGGGTGTGGTAACCTCCGTGGGTTTCTGCGACCGGGCTACCAACCATAGGGCGGCGGTGACCAGCAGCAGTATGAGGCTGTTCGATTCGCCTACCTGTATCTCGTCCTGCACCGGGACGGTGAGCAAGCCGAGGAGCAACAGGCCCCCGGCTAGCGGGCGGAGACCACGGGGGAGTAGGCTTAAGAGTAGTGCGCCCGAGGCCAGCAGGCAGAGGTGCTGCAAGAGCTTCCAGGCCATCGTGGCTGTGACAACGGGTAGGAGGGAGAGGGGCACGACGAGCAGGGCCAGAAGCGGGGGGTAGACGTAGGGCGGCGAGATGTCAGCGTTGTAGATATCGGCCCCTCGGCGGAGGACCTGAGCGGCCTGGTAGTAGACGTGGAAGTCGACCCCTATCCAGTTGCCCTCTTTGACAAGGCCCGCGCTCAGGAGCCAGTAGAGGTAGCCACCAACGGCGAACATGCCTATAGCAAGGCCCACCAGGCGGAGGGTGGGGTCCGTCGGAGCAGCCACTGCTACTGCTTCAGTTTCGGTCTCAGTGTCGCTTAGCTTCACGTAGGGTTCCCGACTGAGTGAGGTCAATGCATTGGCTTATTATGGAGTGTCTTCACGCCATTTGTAGGGAGAGGCCCCTCACCCCCCAACCCCCTCTCCCGGCGGGAGAGGGGGAGAATAAAGTGAACTCTGGGGGACACCCCCAAGCCCCCGGCAGGGAGAACCCTGCACCCCTTTGGGATTGGGGAAGGGGAGAGATTGGGAGACACCCCCAAGCCCTCGGCAGGGATAGCTCTGCACCTCTCTATTTTAGGTGAGTTGGGGGACACCCCAAACTCCGGGCAGGGTGGACCCTGCACCCCCTATTATGTTCCTAGCTTCAACATCTCCCTGAGCTTGGGCACGACTTCGTCTATGGGCACGCGGATTTGGTCCATGCTGTCGCGGTCGCGGATGGTCACGGCTCGGTCTTCGAGGGTAGCGAAGTCGACGGTTACGCAGAGGGGCGTGCCGATTTCGTCCTGGCGGCGGTAGCGCTTGCCTATCGAGCCGGTGTCGTCATACTGGCTCATGAAGTGGGGCCGGACCAGGGCGTGAACTTTGTGGGCCTCATCGGCCAGCTTGCGGCTCAGGGGCAAGACGGCCACTTTGATGGGGGCTATCTCGGGGTGGAAGCGCAGCACGACGCGGGTCTCGTCTTTGTCGGGCTCCTCGTGGTAGGCGTTGAGGAGCATCACCAAGGTGATGCGGTCGGGGCCGACGGCGGGCTCTATGACGTACGGAGTGATGTGCTCGCCCGTTTCCTCATCGAAGTAAGTGAGGTCCTTATTGCTGGTCTCGCTGTGCTTGCGCAGGTCGTAATCGCCGCGGTTGGCTACGCCCTCAAGCTCGCCCCAGCCCCACGGGAAGTTGTACTCGATGTCGGACGTGGCTTTTGCGTAGTGGGCCAGCTCCTCCTTCTCGTGGACGCGGAGGCGCAGTTGGTCGGGGTTGACGCCGTATTTGAGGTACCAGTTGTAGCGCGTGTCTATCCACTCTTTGTGCCACTGCTCGTCGGTGCCGGGGCGGACGAAGAACTCCATCTCCATCTGCTCGAACTCGCGGGTGCGGAAGATGAAGTTGCCCGGCGTTATCTCATTGCGGAAGGCTTTGCCCTGCTGGGCGATACCGAAGGGAAGCTTACGGCGCATCGATTGCTGCACGTTCACGAAGTTCACGAAGATACCCTGAGCGGTCTCGGGGCGGAGGTAGGCGACCGAGGCGTCGTCCTCCACGGGGCCGACGAAGGTCTTGAACATCAGGTTGAACTGGCGCATCTCGGTAAGCTCACCACCACAGTCGGGACAGCGGTCACCCTCTATCTGATCGGCGCGGAAGCGGTGGCGGCAGACCTTGCAGTCTACCATAGGGTCGTTGAACTCGGTGATGTGGCCCGAAGCCTGCCAGACGAGAGGGGACATAAGGATGGCGGAGTCGAGGCCGACTATGTCGTCGCGAAGTTGGACCATGTCGCGCCACCAGAGGTTCTTGATGTTGCGCTTGAGTTCAACACCAAGGGGGCCGTAGTCCCAGGTCGAGCCGAAGCCACCGTAGATTTCGCTGGACGGGAAGACGAAGCCTCGGCGCTTGGAGAGGGAAACTATGGTTTCCATCGCTACATTAGGGTTTTGGGTTATTTCCATAGGTGTTTCTCCTTTACTTCTTGTTAGGGGAGAGAGTTGGGCTCCAATCCCCCAACCCCCGGCAGGGAGGGCCCTGCACCCCCTTGTTGGGGAAGGGGAAGTATTGGGGGACACCCCCAAACCCCCGGCAGGGAGCCCCCTGCACCCCTCCTTTACTTCTCTTGTTAAGGGAAGGGGAAGAGTTGGGCTCCAATCCCCCAAACCCCCGGCAGGGAGCCCCCTGCACCCCTTTTGTGGCAAAGAAAAATGCCACGCGTCCCCGCTGATGCATAGGGACGAGAGGCATTGATTACTCCCGCGGTTCCACCCTACTTGGCGCTCAAAGTTTGGGCGCCCTCTCTGGTCG
>JBJMMB010000271.1:0-4808 GCA_045805005.1 Chloroflexia bacterium | reverse complement strand
GTGGGCGAACTCGGCAACCCCGAGTACCCGGCGAGGCTGGACAAGAACGAGATGCACAGGGGCAGCAGAGAATCGGTGACCGAACTCCTTGAAACTGCCGGCTTCCGCGTGGTCAAGTCCCTCGAACAGACGCTCCGCTTCCGCTACCTCGACGGCACCGCCTTCTTCAACCACCATCTCATCAAAGTAGGTTTCCTGGATGGCTGGAGAAATGTAGTCGATCCCGCCGACGAAGAGCAACTCTTTACCCTGCTGGAAACTCGCCTCAATGCATTGGCTTCTCAGTCCGGCGAGGTGGTCTTAACCGTGCCGGCCCTCTACATTGAGGCGAGGCGTAAGGCGTAAGGCGTAAAACGTAAAACGTAATGGTGGTAAGCGTACTTGGTTCTTGGCCCCTAGAACCAGGCCTGCCTACCACCATTACGTTTTACGCTTTACGTGCTCAGTCTCATCACCGGCCGGGTTTCGGAGCGGCGGGCTACTTCCGTGAAACCGGCCTGGCGGAAGGCGGACGCAAGGCCGGTCCAGGCGAAGGCAGGTGGCACCTCTCCCGGTCCTTTGGGCTCCACGGGGTATGCCTCTACTATGCGGGCTCCCCGATCGCGGGCGTGTGTGACCGCATATTTGATCATCTCCACAGTTAGCCCCTTGTGCCTGTGTTCCTTCGCTACGAACAGACAGACAATCGACCATACTAGCTCGTTGTCCACCGGGGCCAGTATTTTGGACCGCTCCAGCACGTTGTAGCGCTCTCGGGGCTGTATCGCGCACCAGGCTACCGGCTTGTCGCCGAGGTAGCCGAGTATGCCCGGCTCTTCACCCGATATGATCCGTGCATGCAAGGCCACTTTGTTGCCTTCGCCCTTCTGCTCGGTATACGTGGACTGTCTCAGCACCCAGTACATACACCAGCACCCGCCGCAAGCCCCGCGGGTGCCGAATAGTTTTTCCAGGTCGGGCCACATGTCGGCCGTTACAGGGTGCGCGTGGAACGTTGCCTCACGGCTCTCGACGCTTGTGGTCGGCTCGGTCATCTCAGCCTTCATATTCCATATTCCGTTTTGCGTAAAGGATGAAGGGTAGCGGATTTTACTACCCGACAGGGCGAGGCATGGCCCCCCGCTTACACTCATGCCCCTACGTAGGCGAAGAATAGGCACTGCGCCATACGGAATACGCAATTCGTTCTAAGTTTCATGCGCCACTTCCGGGGCTCCTGCTTCCCTTAGCTCGGGCACGCCGTAGCCTGCCAGGCCTGGCAGACCGGCCAGGAGGGCCGAGATGCCTATCAGGGCGGGCAGGCCCAAGACGGGGAGGAGCAGGCCCGCGATGGCCCCTCCGATGGGCGGGCCGCTCTGCATGAGGGTTCGCAGCAGCGCGAAGGCTCGGCCACGCATATTGTAAGGGATGATCCGCATGCGCAAGGTCTGCGCCCAAATGGTCAGGGGCGCGCTGAAGAAGCCGGCCAGCGCCAACGCTCCGAACGCTGCCCAGAGGGAACGACCCCCCAGCAGCAGGGTCATTGACGCGCCCGAGAGAAACTGCGCCACGCAAATCAACGTCCCGAGCGGCAGCGGCAGGGTCAGGGTGCCGGCCAGCAGCGAGCCCGCCACTTCCCCTGCAGCCCACACGCCCAGCAAGGCCCCATACAACTCAGGCCCGCCGCCGGGAGCGCCGGCCGCCAGCACCGGCAGCCACACGAACAACATCCCCTGCCCGAGGTTGAACGCCGCGAACATCAGGGTGGTGCTCAGCAATATCCTGTTCCTCGCGGCGAACAGGGCCACTTGCCCCAGGCGGTATGTCCCCGTTTTCCCTTGCGCCTCCATCGAGCCCGTATCAGGCGGCCTGAGAGTTATGGAGGCCAGTGCCAGGGCGAATACTGCGTATGAGATAGCGTCGAGCACGAGCACACTCGGGGCCCCCACCAACGCGATGAGCAGGCCCGCGAGTAGGGGGCCTGCCACCCCTCCCAGCGTGAAAGTAAGCGTTTCCAGCGCGTTAGCCGTCGCCAGGTGCTCTTCGGGCACCAGGGAGGGTATGAGTGATGGCCCACCGGCCAGCGAAATCATCATGAGGCTCCCGTACACCGCCGCCACCAGGTAGATGTGCCACAGCGCAAGCATTCCCAGGCTGTTCAGCAGCGGCACAGCGGTTACCGCCGCGCCGCGAATCAGGTTGTCGACCAGCATCACCTTCCGCCTGTCAAACCGGTCCAGCAACTGCCCAGCCACCAACCCGCCCACGATCACCGGCCCCGAATACGCCAGCAGCAGCCATCCCAATGCCTCCGCCGATTTGGTAGACTCATCGACATACCAGGTCAGGGCCACCCGCGTCATAGCGTCCCCAAGCTCCGACAAAGTAAACCCCGACCAGAAAAGCCTGTAAGACCTGATGCCAAATATCCGCCCATAACTGCCGAACCAGGCCCGAGCCAATGTATGCACCTTCTTTACATGTGAACTAGCACTAATGTGCTACTCATATCTTACACAAGCAAATATGACAGGAGTGTGTCATATTTGCGTGAGGTAATCCTATGAATCGCTTCGACCGCGCCCTGGGCATCCTGCTGCTCCTGCGGAGCGGGTCGTGCCGGAGCGCCTCCGAGCTTGCCAGGCGCTTTGAGGTGTCGACGCGGACCATCCACCGCGATATTGAAGCCCTCAGCCAGATCGGCGTACCCGTCTACGCGGAGCGGGGCAGGGACGGGGGGTTCCGGCTCATGGAGGGCTACTTCCTGCCCCCGGTCATGTTCACCGGGGAGGAAGCGGTCTCCCTGCTGCTGGCTGTGACGATGCTGCGCACCTTGCGCGCCCGCCCCTTCACCGCCGGACTGGAGACCGCCGAGGAAAAGCTCCTCGCTGCCGTCCCCGCGCCGCTACACCAGGCTCTATCCGAAGCCCGCAGGGTCATAGGCGCGGAGCCCGCACCCGGCGATGCCTTCCACCCGGAGCTGGCGCCCATGGGAGGTGGCGAGTTGCCGGTGGGCTCGGAGACCGGGGGGGTAGATGAGGGGGAGGTAGTGAGTGTATTCCTCCAGGGCATCTTCGACCGCAGCCTCATGTCGCTGCGGTATCGCTCACCCTATCGAACCGAGGATTTGACATCGCGCGTCGAACCACTTGGAGTCTTCTGGGACCGGGATCGCTGGTATCTGGCGGGCAGGCTGTGCGAAGCCCCCGGCGACGTGAGGTTGTGGCGCGCCGACCGCGTCCTGCAGATCAAACCTACCATGGAGCACGCCCAGGGCGACCCGGCGTTCGACGTGCGAGAGTTGCTGGGCCGCAAGTGGTTGCAGCCGGCCATGGAGCTCTGGGCGCGGGAGTCGCCGGTGCGTATGCGCATATCAGCGGGGCAGAGGGAGCGCCTCGTTGGTGATTGGTATTACAGGCACGCGCGGTACGAGGCGTTGCCCGACGGTGGGTTTGTGATGACCTTCGGTGAGGATAGACCCGAAGTCGTGTTCGAGTTGCTCCGGTGGCTGGGCCCCGGCGCCGAGCTAGTGGAGCCCGAGTCGTGGCGGCCGCTGTTCAAAGCCCAATTGACCTTGATACTTTCGCAGTACTAGGAGTATGCAACAAGCTGCTGCAGACAAAAGCCCCCTTCCATGCTAAGGAAGGGGGCTGAGAGATGGGTGCTATTCTTTCCGCCCATTCGGTGGTTGTTTACTCCCGGGCACGGTGCCCGATCTATGTTCTGCGCCTTCGTGTTACGAGTATGGTCGAGCCCGCTGCCAGCATGGCGAGGGCCAGCAAGATGAAGGGCCACGGGTTGGCGTTATCCGAGCTTCCGGTTGCCGGTAGGGTGGGGCTGGTGGGGCTACTTCCTGTGCCCGTCGCCGGTAATGTGGACGAGCTGGGCGTGGAGGTGGCCTGTGGGAAGGTGGGTCCTGCGGCGGTTGTGGCGGTTGCCTCCGCCGTGGGCACCTGAACGACCGAGGTCGCCGTGCTTACCGGGCTGGCCGCGGTGGTGCTCGTAGCTACGGGGCTTGTAGCCGCCGTCCCTGTCGCCTCCGGGCTGGCGGTGCCTGAAACCGGGGTGCCCGATTCCTCAGTGGGCGACGGCCTATTGGGAGTCCTGGTGGCGGGAAGAGACGTACCTGTAGCTACGGCTGTGCCTGTAGCTACGGGGCTGCCCGTGGCTATAGCGGTGCCTGTGGCTACCGAAGTGCCGGTGGCAACCGCGGTGCCTGTTGCCTCAGCGGTGCCGGTGGCTTGCGCGGCCGGGCCATTCGCGGGGGCGGCCTGCGCTGTCCCGCTGCCGGCGCCCAGCGCGAACGCCAGCATGGCTATTCCGAACGTGGCGCCGAGCGCGATGGCTCTCACCTGCCTTGCGGCCAAATTGCTAATACCTGATTTGTTCTGGGACATTGTTTTTCCTCCTCTAAAGGACTTGTATATTGATCCTGGCGGCATCCGCGCGTTTGCGCGTTCACCGCTTGCTTCTTGTCTGCTTTTCTTCCGTAGATGACGTAGCCTGGTTCTTCGAGTTCATCGCACTCCGTCACGGGCGGGCTCAGGCCCGAGCGAAAGAGGCTGGCCGAGTCGTCCTTCGCCGCGGGGGCCATGTTCAACGGCCGGTCCCCCTCGGAGGGAGTTCGCACCCCGGCTGTTCCGGTATGTGCCATTCGGGTCCTCCTTCCTTATTTCCTCGTCGCTAACTCCCAGCAAGACACGAACACGCTGGTGGCTAAGGAGGGCAACCACCAGCGTGTTCGTGTAGGAGGAAGAGGTCAGCCTAGCTGGAAAGAACTGACCATGCTAATTTGTGAGATCGTGATTTTTCCGCCGATTCCCTCCGGT
>JBJMMB010000270.1:0-18076 GCA_045805005.1 Chloroflexia bacterium | reverse complement strand
CGCCAACAGACACACCCACTTACACTTATACCCCTACCCCTACCAACACTCCTGCCAATACCCGCACTAGCACACCCACCAATACGCTTACTCCCCTGCCGGCCACCAACACACCCACTTTTGCCCCTACGAACATTCCTAGCAATACTCCTACCCGCACGCCTAGTCGCACGCCTACCCGCACCAATACCCCAACAACTGGTCCCTCTCCCTCGATGACGGCGACCCCAAGTGGGGGAGGTATCCTGTGGCAGGCAGACCATGAGACGGGAGACTTCTCCCAGTGGACGGCTAATTATGGGGGTGGCATTTACAACTCCGGTAACGGGGTCGCTTCCATCTCCACTGCCTTCGCCCACTCCGGCTCTCATTCAGCCAAGCTCTCCATCGTCACTGATGGCTCTACCCGCGAGGCTGTGCGCATCTTCCGCTGGAATGAGTCCCGTGCCCCAGCTTCCCCCGACCTTTATTACTCGGTGTGGTACTACATCCCCCAACTCTTCCAGGTGAGGGATTGGTGGAACGTGTTCCAGTGGAAATCGAAGTACTACTCGGGTGGTGTGGAGTACACCGACCCCATATTTGACCTGGAGGTGGGCAACCGGAGTGGGTCGGGAGCTATGTACTACTACCTGCGAGACGAGTACCAGAACGTGACATACAATTCCCCCGCATCGGTGGACCTGCCGGTGGGGAGATGGTTCCATGTGGAGGCGTACTTGCGCCGGGCATACGACAACAGCGGGCACATCACGGTATGGCAGGACGGGGTGCAGATATTCGATGAGGCAGGGGTGCAGACGGCCATTCCTAGTGATGGGACAGGCCCCGCTAGCGAGCTACAGTGGAGTGTGGACAGCTACACGCATGCTCTGACCCCCAATGTGAGCGACACGTACATAGACGATGCAGCCATCAGCACCCGCCGCATTGGCCCCTAACTCATCCCCTAAATCCTCATTCCCCTGCCCTCTGATTACGTTTCACGTTTCTCGAATTGACCGGCCAATCTGCCAACCGCGAAAGAGCCCTGGCTTGGGAAAAGGCCCGCGCCCACGCAAGTATCTTCAGGCCACATCCGAACACCTTAAAAATCCATGCTACCCCTATCCAAACGCTGCCCGCTCAGTTATAATCAGAGTAGGGTTATAATCAGAGCAGGGTCCGCGCGTGAAGGCAATCCCTCCACAACGTTCTATCCTGCGCGCTCTTTTTGCTCTACCTTTCTCTCCATTTCTCCGGTAAAGAAGGGGCTCACTAAGGGAGCAATGGATGCAGTCAGCGACCGCGAATTATGCTGGGGCGTTGCAGCCTTTCTACTGGGACAACTATCGCGATACGGCTGTGGGACGCTATCTGTTCCAACATGAGTACGCGTTTGCCGAACGATTTCTCCATGCTGAAGGAGAGCCGCGCCGGCTGCTCGATGTATGCTGTGGGAGCGGCAGGATGAGCCTGCCGCTACGCGCTACGGGCCTAAATGTAGTGGGCGTGGATATAAACCCGGTAGCGTTGGCTGCCTTCCGGCAGCGGTCTGACGAGATCCCGCTCGTTATGGCTAGCGGCCTGAGCCTCCCGTTCGCCGATGCCAGCTTCGATTGCGTAATTGCCATGCAGTGCTTCGAGTATCTCGAGCACCGCCGATTTCTCTTCGAGCTTAACCGGGTGCTTCGCAACGGCGGTTTACTGGTCTTCGACGCCCTCAACCGGCATAGTTACAAGTTGGTTAAGGCATACGTGGGCCGCGCTCTCGACCTTCCCTCCGCTAATCTGAGCTGCCGGGAGATCTTAAGCGCAACCGCCGGTTCCGGTTTCAATATCCAGGCCGTCAGTGGTTACAACTGGATACCTTTCACGCGGGAAAGTAACAGCGGCCTGGTGCGCCTGGCAGACCAGGTTGAACGGAAGCTGAGACTTGGTCGTTACTACAGCATCAGCCCCAAGATCCTGGTGGCGGCCACAAAGAAGTGCGCGATACAGCCCTTTTGGAGCTCGTGCACCAGGCCTGTTCGAGTCTCCGCCGCGCATAGGGCGTCTTCGCCCGGGCTCACGCTCCCAACCCCAAGCCGCCAGTCCCCAACCAACGAATCGCCCGACAAGGAGTAAGCCAAGATGGTTGTCAATATCGACCCGCGGACAGATCCGCTCTGGCAGAAATTAGTTGAACAGCACGAGAGCGGTGTCTTCAACTCGCCCTCATGGGCACGGGCGCTAACAGAAACGTACAACTGGAAAGCCGAGGCATATGTAATACAGGATGGCGCGGGGAATCCTCAGGCGGGCATTTCCTTTTGCAGGATCGAAGACCTGTTTGGCAGGCGGATCGTGAGCCTGCCGTTCTCGGACTATTGCGATCCATTGGTCAACGACGTGGAGCACTGGCGTGTTCTAATCGAAGAACTCATGGTGGAGCAGTGCCCCATCGTGGTGCGCTGCCTGCATAATAACTTGCCACTTGCTGACGAGCGATTCGCGGTTACCAAGCAGGCCAAATGGCACGGAATAGACTTGCAGCCGGACTTTGATACTATGTGGGGTAGCTTGCACGATTCTGCCAGGCGGGCGATCAAGAAAGCTCAACGCGAGGGCGTGGTTGTGAGGATGGCCCGCGAGAAAGACGAGCTGCGAACATTCTTTGAGATGCATTTGAAAGTACGTAAGTATAAGTACCGGCTTCTTGCGCAACCGTACGATTTTTTCGAGAACATATGGCACCATTTTATGGAGGCGGGCAATGGATTCCTGTTGCTGGCCGTTTATGGGGAACAAATTATAGGCGGCACTCTGTTCCTCGAATGGAAGGACACGCTTTACTATAAGTTCAATGCCTCCTTCAGCAGCGATCTTATCCACAGGCCAAATGATCTGCTGACATGGGAGGGGATCAAGTACGGCAAAGAAAAAGGCTATACACACTTTGACTTCGGCCTGAGCGATTGGGATGAAGAGGGATTACTGCGGTACAAACGCAAGTTCGCCACGGAAGAGAAGACGATTAGCTTTCTGAGATACTCACCGGTTGGAGAGTTGACGCAACAGCAAATAGACGCACGAAATCTCCTACCTTCTCTCACGGACATACTTACCGACGAGTCGGTTCCGGATAGCGTCACCGAAAAGGCGGGAGAAAAGCTCTATAGATACTTCACGTAAGGGACGTAAGGGCCCCACAAAAGCTGTCGCCCGCAACAGGGTCTATTCATTCTCGGAAGTAGGAGGGCGTTTCCCTTTAGAATAAGGTTGCAACACCACAACTCTAAAGGGGAAACGCATGAACACCTCAGACACCCAAAGGGCTGAAGTGCCCTCCTTGGTGGAGATTCTATCTGACATACCTGATTTCCGCAACGCTCAAGGTAGACGTCACCCATTGCTAGCCGTGCTGATGCTGGCATGTGCAGCTATGCTGTGTGGGGCTCGCTCTTAAAGTGCAATCGCTGAATGGGGCCGCAACTACGGCACACAATGGCTGCGACGTCTGGGTTTCACCCGAGGTGCTGCTCCTTGTCAGGCGACATTGCACCGCATCTTTGGGGGACTGGATGCTGATTTGCTGCAGGCCAAGCTTTCGCAGTGGGCTGAGAAGGTGCTACAAACTGCCCAATTGCCGGAATTTGGGTTAGAACCGATAGCCGTAGACGGCAAGAGCTTACGGGGCAGTCGCAAGATGGGGGCTGCTGATGCTCATCTATTGAGCGCCCTCAGTCAACGGGTAGGGGTGGTAATGGGCAAGTTGCGGTTGGTGACAAGACCAACGAGACAACAGCAATGCTTGAACTACTCGCAGCACTGGTGCTACATGGCAAGGTGATTACAGGGGATGCCCTGCTCACCCAACACAAGATAGTGGGCAAGATAGTAGAAGGAGGCGGTGACAATCTGCTGGTGGTCAAAGATAACCAGCCCTTGTTGCGAGAGGACATACACGCCGTGTTCGAGGCTCCCCACCTGCTGGATCTAACGCCTGCACAGAGGGCTTCTGAGCGCAAGATAATCGAGGTAAGCATACATGGCAACCGAATAGAAGAACGAGTACTTCGTGCCTTTACAGCTTTGTGCGACCTGTATGGGGATGATCTATGGCCAGGTCTTGAACAGATAATGCAGATCAAGCGCACTACAACCAACAAGCAGAGTGGGCGTACTACCTCTGAGATTGCTTATGCCATCACCTCCCTGTCACCCAACCGTGCCACACCCGCATAGCTACTGGTTGTATGGAGAGAGCATTGGCACATCGAGAACAAACTGCACTGGGTACGAGATGTAACTTTTGACGAGGATCGTTCTACAGTTCGCAGTGAGCGCATACCGCAGGTGATGGCGGCTTTGCGCAACACAGCTATCAGCCTGCTCAGGCTACTAGGTGCTGCCAACATCGCCCGTGCTTGTCGCCAAATGGCTGCTCAGCCTCAGCTGGCTCTAGCCGCTCTCGGCTGTCTCACCGAGAATGAATAGACCCTGTCGCCCGCAAGGGCTCGTTGACACTCCGTCCGGCCTCTGGTATAATAACCAGACGACGGGGTGTAGCGCAGCCCGGCAGCGCGCAGCGTTCGGGACGCTGAGGCCAGAGGTTCAAATCCTCTCACCCCGACTACTATTTGTATCGAGTCTTTATGTGAGGCTCGGTACAAATTGTTTAAGAACCCATGAAGTTATGCGTCAAATGCCAGACAGCCAAGCCGGAGGAGGAGTTCCACCGGCGCTCGAGCCGCGCGGGCGGACGCCAGTCGTACTGCAAAGAGTGCAAGAGGGTAATAGACGCTGCCATTTATGCGGAGGGCGGGGAAGAGTATAAGGCCCGGAAGCGGAAACGTCAGCTAGTTATCTCTGCGAGAAATGCTGCTGGTGCTTGAATATCTGCGGACCCACCCCTGCGTTGATTGTGGGGAATCTGATCCCGTGGTACTCGAATTTGACCACGTTAGTGGGGAGAAGAAGGGCAACATTTCCGAGCTGGCGCTGAGGTACGGCAGTTGGGAAACGATCCTGGCCGAAATCGCGAAGTGCGAGGTGCGGTGCGCCAACTGTCACCGGCGTATCACGGCGAAGCGGATAGGCAACCAGCGATACGTGCTGTGGCTGGGCGTGCTTGAAGAGGGGGACGGGCTTTCGGGCGCGTAGAGATGAGCACGGGTTATTCGAAGCGGACGCTGGCCGAGAAGTTGGGGTTGAAGGCGGGGCAGCGGGTTGCGTTGTTGAACGCTCCGGCGGGGTATTTTGAGGCGCTAGGTGAGGTGGTTGGGGGTGCGGAGTTGGTGGAAGTGGGACCGGGAGGGGTGGATTTCATTCAGGTTTTCACGAATAGCAGGTTGGAGCTGGCAGACAGGTTCCCGGAGCTGAAGCGGGGGCTGGCGAGCGCTGGGATGCTGTGGGTGTCCTGGCCGAAGGGTTCTTCTAGGGTGGCGAGCGATTTGAATGAGAATGTGGTGCGGGAGATCGGGTTGGAGAACGGGCTTGTGGATGTAAAGGTCATCTCGGTGGACGAGGTGTGGTCGGGGCTGAAGTTTGTTTACAGGGTGAAGGATAGGTAGTTAGGGTTTGTTCTGCCGGCCCTTGTGTTTGCCGTTGTTGGTTTTGGTGTGGCCCTGGCCTTTGTTGCCGGGGTGGTTGGGGTTGTTCTTCGGATCGCCCGCCCAGGGGGGCTTGCCGGGGCTTCTCAGCGTCTCGTTGTTGATGGTGAAGACTTCGAGGGTGGGCGCGTCGGTGGGCTGGGCCGGTTTGGCTTTGGCGTTGTCCTTGGCCTTTTGGTTGGCGTTAGGGCTGGGGCCTTTGCCGTTGTCGGGGTTATCGACAACGCCGGTCACGGTGACCTGCTGGTTGGCGTACTTATCCAGCGGGTAAGTGGTGCCGCTGTAGTACCAGCGCGGGCCGACCTCAAGGTAGTAGAGCATTTTGCCGGAGGGGTCCTGGAGGATGTACTGCGTCTCACCGTTGACAGTTTGGGGCACGAGCTTGCCGGTGGCGGTGACGACGGCTTCGGAGGCTTCTTTGGCTTTGTTGGCTTTCTGGGCGTTGGCCGGTTTGTTACCTTGTTTGGCCTGGGCTGCCTGGCCGCCAAGGAAGATTACACCGGCGAACATGATTGCCAGGGTGAGGCAGGCGGTGAGCACGGTTTTGCGTTGCATTGACGAACCCTCATTTGGTATTTCGCCCGGTGCTTAAGAGAATGTGTTACTTATCATAACAGGGTGCTTGGAAAAATAATATAGGTTGAACGGGTGATTTTTTGGGTATTAATTAGACGAACCAAATCCCTAGAGGCTCTTCGAGCCTTGAGGGATTTGGTTCATGAGACTCCTACTGGGCGTCGTATTTGGAGGGTTGAGCGGGCCTTTTGGAGCGGACGTCGTCGGTGGGTTCTGATGGGCCGGTCCCGTTGGCCCTGCCGTTATCGTTCGTTGGGCGAAGCTCCGGGTGGCCGGGGTCGATAAGCTCTGACTGGATCTTAACGGCTTCGGAGGACTCCTGGGCGTCCCAGCACATGTCGTTGTAGCACTTGACGATTATCTCGCATGCCTCCTCGGGGGAGTCGGTGACCATGAGGAGGTCGAGGTCTTCGGCGGCTATCTTCTTCTCCTGGAGCATGGTGCCCTTTATCCAGTCGAGCAGGCCCTTCCAGTAGGCGCTGCCGAAGAGGATGAGGGGGAAGTTCTGTACCTTGCCGGTCTGGATGAGGGTGAGGGCCTCGAATAGCTCATCCATGGTGCCGAAGCCGCCGGGGAATATGACGAAGGCTTCGGAGTACTTGACGAACATGGTTTTGCGAACGAAGAAGTAGCGGAAGTTGATCGAGACATCGACGTACTGGTTGGTGCCCTGTTCGAAGGGGAGCTCGATGTTGCAGCCTATGGAGATGCCGCCGGCCTCTTTTGCGCCCTTGTTGGCGGCCTCCATGATGCCGGGGCCGCCGCCCGTGATTATGGCGAAGCCCTGCTCGGCCAGCATGCGCGCCAGTTGGGTGGCGCTGTCGTACATCGGGTCGTCGGGCCTTATGCGGGCCGAGCCGAAGACCGTGACCGCGGCGCCCACCTCGGCCAGGGTATCGAAACCGTTGACGAACTCGCCCATGATGCGGAGGACGCGCCAGGTATCGGAGCGGGTGAAGTCGGAGGAGGTGGGCTCGGGCTTCTTGAGGAGTTGTTCGTCCTCGGTCGGCGCGCCCAGGCGGTTGGCCCTGTTGAGGGACATGTTGGGTTTGAGCGTGGCATTCCACGCCTGCAGGTCCTGGCTTGTGGGAGTCAGGGGCCTCTTGGGATCGGCCTTGGGCTTGTCACCGAGGCCTATTCTCTTTCTGTCGTTATAAGTTGCCATTTGTTAGATCGTCACCTTCTTCTCTTTGGGGTCGGGGATCAGGGGTCACGAATCAGGGTTGGGTAGCAACCCGCGATCACTAGCCTCCGGTCCCGTAGTTGTATTTGGCATAAATTGTGCCACCTTGGGCCTGCCGCAGGCCCTTTTCGGCTCCAATCCCCCATCACCCGGCAGGGAGAGCCCTGCACCCCTTGATTGGGGAAGGGGAGAGTATTGGGGGACACCCCCACCCTCGGCAGGGGGAATCCTGCACCCCTGCGACGCGCCCAAGCCTCCGGCAGGGAAAGCCCTGCACCCCATGAGCCCGCACCCCTGGGACCTAGGCTTGGAGGGCCGGGTCGCTGGGGAGCCAGGGGATATCCGGCTGGTCGATGAGGGCGGGCATGCGTTCGTGGTGGGTGACTTCCAGGTATTCGGGGTCTGCATTGTCGGTTATCATATATACGCGGTTTTCGTCGCCGCGATGCAAAACTATGCCCTCGATGCCGTTTTTGATCTCGAACCATTTACCTTTCTCTACGCCGTGGGTTACGGGTATGACCACGGGTTCGGGGCGCAGGTAGTCCCATTTGCCGGCATCGAGGCTGTCTTTGCGCGCCCAGCCGGTCTGGGGGAAAGGGGTGTCCTTGTCACGGTTGCCCCAGGCGAGGATGTCGGGCGTGGAGGGTTGGCCGTCGTCGGCTTTGGGTACCACAGGGAGCACGGGGTTGCTTTTTTGCCAGTAGAGGGAGCGCACCTGGCCGGTTCGCTCAAACTCCTCGATCTGCTCCGGAGGGTAGTATTTCTCAAGGGCTTCACGGTATTCCTTCTTGTAGGGGAAGATAACTCCGCCGCACATGGGATTGCTCCTTTCGGGTTCAGGGTCGAGGATAGAGGGCAGGGTATGACGCCCCCCTACGGTTGGGCATTCTCGGTACGCAGGCCCGCGAAGAGGTCGCCCTGGGCCTCAGGGGTGTTGGGGAGCGGTTGACCGGCTACGAGCATGAAGCGCTCTTTGGCGCGCCACTCGCGCATGTATTCCTCGGGTAGTTTGTTGAAGGGCGAGTCTGGGTTCATTTGGGTGCGATGGTGGTTGAGGCTGCGCTCTTTGAGGGGGACCCATTGCTCGACGTCGACAATGTTGGTGATGGCTTCGTCAGGCACCCCGAATTGCTCCGGATCGAGGCCGCTGAATCCGGTGTCGAGGTTGGCGGCTTCGATGAACTGAGCGAACACCTTGAACATGCTGCGTGGGAAGGCGCCGTAGTAGAGGCGGGCGGCCTGCCAGGGCTCGCCTGCCTCGGGATAAAGATTGGGATCAGCAGCGGCGGTGAAGGCCGTGGTGGCTTGTCTGCTTATGGTCATGTGGTCGGGGTGGCCGTAGCCGCCGGTGGGGTCGAAAGTTACCATGACAGTGGGCTTGAAATCGCGGATGATCTTGACGATCTTGCCCACGGCCTCCTGCTCATCGCTCCGGTAGTAGTTTGTGGGGTCGTCGTTGGGTTCCGTGCCCATCATACCGGAGTCTTTGTAGTCGAGGAACCAGAGGTACTTGACGCCGATGACGGTGACGGCGGCGCGCAACTCACCCTCGCGGACAGCCCCCAGGTTTTCGGGGGTGGCTAGCTCGGGATCGGCTATCTCGCCCATCTCGCCGCGGGTGGCGCAGATGAGACCGGTGCGGATACCCTCCGCGGCGGCTTTCGCGAAGACCCCGCTCATGACTTGCTCGTCGTCGGGGTGTGCGTAGAGTCCAAGCAACGCTAAACTTGACATAACTATAACCTCGGAGAGATTATGCCGGTGGGGCCGCCTGGATTTGGGGTGGCCGGCCCGCCGTCACAGTATATTGTACTACAAGGCGCAAAGGGCGAAACAGTACCCGGAATGGGTACTAATGTCTTATAATTCGGTGTTACCTCTCTGATAAGCGTGCTAAAGTTTGGCACCCGTGGCCCGCCCCTGCGGCCCGGCAGATAAATCTGCGGGCAACAGTTACGAAGTCCGCCTGCGCGGGCTGGGCCTGGTTTTGGAGAGGCTGTGGACCTGGAAGGAGCGGACGTTGGAGACGGAGAAGCGCGGTTTGGAGTTGAGGGGCGTGCGCAAGGCGTTCCGCGAGCTGGTGGCGGTGGACGACGTGACGCTCACGGTGCCCGCGGCTTCGATGTTCGGGCTGCTGGGGGCGAATGGGGCGGGGAAGACCACCACTCTGCGCATGGTGCTGAATATTCTCACTCCCGATGCGGGGACGATCACCTGGAATGGGGTGGACGCAGCCAAGTTGCCGAGGGGCACCTTTGGGTACCTGCCGGAAGAGCGCGGGCTGTATCCCAAGATGAAGACCGGGGAGCAGTTGGTGTTCCTGTCGTCGTTGAACGAGTTGTCGACCGGGGAGGCGACGAGGCGGGCCCGGGAGTGGCTGAAATGGGTGGGGCTGGAGGACGCGTGGAACCGCAAGGTGGAGGAGCTTTCGAAGGGCAACCAGCAGAAGGTGCAGGTGCTGGCGGCCATCCTGCACGACCCGGCGCTGATGTTGCTGGACGAGCCGTTTTCGGGGCTAGACCCGATCAACACGGAGGTACTGCGCGAGACGCTGGTACAGCGGCAGCAGCAGGGGCGGACTATTATCTTTTCGAGCCACCGGCTTGAGCAGGTGGAGGAACTTTGCGACCACGTGGCGATCATCCATAGAGGGAAGCTATTGCGGACGGGGCCACTATCGGAGGTGAAGCGAAGCACGGGGCGCAGGTTCGTGGAGCTAGCGTTCAATGTAGTGGGGAACGGGGCGCATGAGGGCAATGGGCACAGGGCCGATTTCGAGCGATTTTTGTCGGCGCTGGGGCCGTACAAGGTAGCTGTGGCGGAGCCGCGAAGAGACGGGATGCGGCTGGAATTGCTGGATGGCGTCAATTCGGATGAGGTGTTGCAGGCAGCGATACAGAGCGGCCCCGGGTCGATCAAGCGATTCGAACTTGTGGAGCCAACACTGCAGGAGATCTTCATCGAGGCGGTGGGGGCCGCCGACCCGGAGGCGGTGGAGCGGTATGGGCACGAGATGCATCGTTTTGGCCCTAAAGTGCTGACTGAGGGGTGAGTGGAGGACGATGGACGATGTACGATGGGGGTCTTAGATTAGGAGTCGGGGACGCAGCATGAATTTTCGGAAGATACTACTTATCATAAAGCGCGAGTACATGGAGAAACTCAAGAGCCCGGGGTTTGCTATTGGCACCATCGGGGGCGTGGTGGTGATCGTGGGGCTGTCGTTCCTGCCCATGCTGTTACAGTTGCTGGACCAGGGGCCGACCAGGGTAGTGGTGGTGGACCCTCGCAACCTGATCTACGAGTACATCCCGCAGACGGAGGCGACCGACCAGAGCGCTCCGGCGCCTGGGGTAGGGGGCCAGGCGGCGGCTCCATCGCAAGCGTCGGTGATAAAGTTCAGCAAGGCGGACACCGAGGACGTGAACGAGTTGAGCAGGCGGGCGCGAGAGGACAAGATAAGCGCGTTCGTGGCGGTGGAAGGGGACCGGCCGAGCAATGTGCAGTTCACCATTTACGCGAAGGACAAGCCTAGCCCGGCTACGCTGGCGCGCATCCAGGCGCTGCTGAACGCGGCTGTGGTGCAGGCGCGGCTACTGGAGAACGGGCTGACGGCCGCGCAGGTGGGGGCGCTGTTCACACCCGCGCCGCTCAAGGCCGCGCCGCTGGCAGGGGGCACGCTGAAGGACGAGAGCAAAGTTTTCCAGTCACAGGCGCTGGTATACGCACTGCTGCTGTTCCTGTATGTTTCGACCATCGTGTACGGTATTCAGGTGGCGACGGGGGTGGTGTGGGAGAAGAGCAGCCGGGTGATGGAGATATTGCTCACCTCGCTGCGGCCGATAGAGCTTATGTTCGGCAAGATATTGGGGTTGGGGCTGCTGGGGTTGTCGCAATATACCCTTTGGGTGATCATTGGCTTCGGGGGGCTGGTGGTGAGCGCGGCGCTGACGAACCCTGGGGGGCCGAACGCCGCGACGACCGCGGGGGCGGCGATCACCGCGGTGCCCCCGTCGACGCTGTTGTACTTCCTGCTCTTCTTTGTTCTGGGATACCTGGTATATGCATCGCTGTACGCCGCGCTGGGGTCGCTGGTGAACCGGATAGAGGACGTGAACTCGGTCACGACGCCGCTGAATATCGTGTTGATAGTGACGTATTTCCTGTCGATCTACGCCCTGGGCAACCCGGAGGCGGCCTATGTGAAGTGGCTGTCGTACGTGCCGTTCTTCACGCCGATGCTGATGTTCATCCGGGTATCGCTGTCGGACCCAGCATGGTGGGAGCCGCTGCTGGCGATCCTGCTGATGGTGGCGGCGATCTTTCTGTTCACGTGGATCGCGGCGAAGATATACAGGGTGGGCGTGCTACTATACGGCAAGCGGCCTTCAATTCGGGAGATCGGGCGGCTGCTGCGGGCTGCTTGATGACGATTGGGAAACCGCCAAGACGCCAAGACGCCAAGGCTCTATTGAATTGGGAGGCCGGGACGCGCTCACTGGCCTGGGTGGCTAGCAGGCTTGCTTGGGGGAGACGAAACCGACAAGAGAATAATGCACCGCAGAGACGCAGAGAGCGCAGAGTTTTTGGGTGAATGAATTAGCAGGTCGGGACGCGCTTACTGGCCTAGGTGGCTAGCAGGCTTGCTTGGGGGAGACGGAACCGCCAGGACGCAAGGGGCGCCAGGGGCTTGTTGGATTGGCGGGCGGGAGGCGCTTTCGGGTTGTGGGCGGCTACAAATTTAGTAGGGCCGGGTGGCGGCGGAGAATAATGCCTGCAAGAGCACGCGGATGCCTTCCGGTTGGGCAATCTTTGCTATTTGCGCGAAGGCGAAGGCGCGGGCCTGTTCGAGGGCGTTGGATGGGATTTGCTCCAGGTAGATCCTCGCGCCGTGCGACCGCTGGGCGGCCCACCATTCTTCCGCGCTTGCGAAGAAGAACTCTCCTCCACTCTTTTGAATTCGATATTCCTGAATCCGGCCTGACCGAGCGCTTGCTCCAGACCCTCGGGTGTGTCGAAGCCGGGTGTTGCTTCTTGCGCTGTTGGAGCAGACTGTTTTCGTAAATCCTCCAGCCAGGACCAACGATGATCGTCGTCTCCCCAAATGCTCAGAGCGACCCTGCCGCCCGTACCGAGCACACGATGGAACTCACGAAGTACGCGGCCTGAATCGGGAAAGAAGAAGAGGGCAAAGCCGCACAACACCGGGTCGAAGGAGTTGTTGGGGAACTCTAGCCGGCCGGCATCCATGGGGAGGACCCTGGCGTTTAGGATAGATCTAGAGTTGAGGTCGGCATCGGTGGCGTCTACCATGCCCTGGGGTAGTCGATGCCGGTTACCTGTCCGCTTGGGCCGACTTTCTCGGCGGCGGGGAAAAGCGCGGCTCCCCGGCCGGTGGCTACGTCGAGCACTTTAGCGCCGGGCGGGATTCGGGCGAATTCTACGAGTTCGCTGCCGAAGTATTGGAAGAACGGCGGGCCTATTTGGCCATAACGCGGCTCCAGGCCCCGGCGATTTGCTCCTGCCGGTTGGTCGCTTGGCTCATTGGTGACCGCTATGCGGGCGCTTCGGGTACGGTTTTCTGATCTCCAGCGCCGCCGTCATATGTGGTTGGAGCGCCCTGTATCTTTGCGATGTTGTCGACCACCTCGCCCGGGTTGGCGTGGCGGCCGGTGGCTCGCTTGGAGAAGACTGACCTGCCGTCAACGTCTACTTCAAACCGGCCTCCGTCGCTGCGCAGTAGGGTTACGGTTTCGACATCGTCTCCGAATTCATCGATGATTTCGCCGGCCAACCTGGCGGCGCGGGACCCGTAGTGTCACTCCTGGCAGTAGAAGATAGTTACTTTCATGGCGATACCTCCTGATTGGCGTAAGTCCCAAGCATCAGGTGTGCCACGGTGGCTTTGCCTGGTTCACTATATTATAGTACAATTATTGATTGTACTGCCGACGAATTGTATCAGATGGTGGCGCTTATTAGAGGGGGTAAGCTGGGATGAACGAGATTAAGATAAAGCGCACGAAGGTGCTGACGGGGGCCAATATTTGGGCTTACCGGCCCGTGCTCGAGATCCTGGCGGATATCGGGAAGTATGAGCAACTACCCTCGAATAAGCTGCCGGGGTTTACGGAGAGATTGGTGGAGGCTATCCCCACGCTGTGGGAGCATAGGTGCTCGGAGGGGAGGCCGGGTGGGTTCCTGGAGAGACTGCGAATCGGCACGTACATGGGGCATATTGTCGAGCACGTTATTTTGGAGTTGCAGTCGCTGGCGGGGATGGACGTGGGCTTCGGGCGGACGCGGCAGACGGAGCACTACGGGGAGTACAGGATCGTGGTGGACTACAAGGACCCCGAGGCTGCGAAGATGTGTGCTTACCTCGCGGTGGAGATCGCGGAGAAGCTAGCCGAGGGGCTGCCGCTTGATTTGAACCTGGCCGAGCGGATAGACGAGATTCGGGAGGTGGCCGAAGACAACGTGCTTGGGCCGTCTACGCAGGCTATGGTGGACGCGGCCCGGAAGCGCCGGATACCGTGGTTCAGGTTGAGCCAGGGCTCGCTGGTGCAGTTAGGGCATGGGGCTTACGCGAAGCGCATCCAGGCTTCGGAAACCTCCGCGACAGCGAATATCGGGGTGGAGATAGCTTCGGACAAAGAGCTTACCAAAGAACTGCTGGGGAAGGTGGGTGTGCCGGTGCCAGAGGGGGACGTGGTGCGGGACGCGGACGATGCCTGGGAGGTGGCACGGCGGATCGACGGGCCGGTGGTGCTGAAGCCGTATGACGGGAACCAGGGCAAGGCGGTCAGCGTGAATTTGACGACCGAGGAGCAGGTGAGGACGGCCTTCGAACTGGCCAGGGAGTTCTCGCGCAGGGTGATCGTGGAGCGTTATTTGCCGGGCAAGGATTTCAGATTGCTGGTAGTGGGTGGCGGGCTGGTGGCCGCGGCTGAGCGGTGCCCGGCGCAGGTAGTGGGCGATGGCAGGCATAACGTGGGCGACCTGGTGAAGATGGTAAACGAGGACCCGCGCAGGGGGCAGGGCCACGGGTCGGCGCTCACGCGCATCAGGCTGGACGCGGCGGCAGAACTGACGCTGGGCAAACAGGACCTCACGCTGGAGAGCGTCCCGCCCGCGGGGCAGGTGGTGTTCTTGCGGGATAACTCGAACCTGTCGACGGGGGGCACGGCCACAGACGTGACGGACGAAGTGCACCCGGACAACGCGGCGATGGCGGTGCTGGCGGCGCAGACGATAGGGCTGGATATCGCGGGCGTGGACGTGGTGTGCGAGAACATCAAGAGGCCTCTGCACGAGCAGGGCGGTGGGGTGGTGGAGGTGAATGCGGCACCAGGGCTGCGCATGCATGTGTATCCATCGGAGGGGAAGTCGAGGCCGGTGGGCGAGGCGATTATTAGTATGCTCTTCCCGCCCGACGCGCAAACCAGGGTGCCCTTGATCGCTATCACCGGGACGAACGGCAAGACCACCGTGACGCGGATGGTGGGGCACGTGTATGCGACAATGCGGAAATACGTGGGCATGACGACCACGGACGGGATCTACTTCGACGGCATAAGGCGGGTGAAAGGGGACTGCTCGGGGCCGCGGAGCGCGGAGGCGGTGTTGCAGCACCCGCGGGTTGAGGTGGCGGTGCTGGAAACCGCTCGAGGCGGTATCCTGCGGTCGGGGTTGGCGTGGGACGAGTCGACGGTGAGTGTGCTGCTGAACGTGGCGAACGACCACCTAGGCCTGGAGGGTATCGAGACACCAGAGCGGCTGGCGCGGGTGAAGCGAGTGGTGATCGAGAGCGTGAGCCGGAATGGGTACGGGGTGCTGAACGCCGACGACCCGATCGTGGCGGATATGAAGGAGGATTGCCCCGGACAAGTGATATATTTTGGGCTGGACCAGGGCAACCCCGCGTTGTCGGGGCACCTGGCGAGCGGGGGGATGGCGGCCTTCCTGCGGAACGGGGAGATGGTGCTGGCGAGGGGCTCAGAGGAGACGGTGCTAATGCGGGCGGCGGATATACCGGCGACGTACGACGGATCGATCACGTTCCAGGTGCAGAACGCCCTTGCGGCGGCAGCGGCCTGCTGGGGGGCTGGGGCTCTACTGGACGCCATCAGGTTGGGGCTACGCACGTTCCAGACGGACGAGAAGATGACGCCGGGCAGGTTCAACGTGTTCAATGTGGGGCGGGCGCGCGTGGTGGTAGATTATGGGCACAACCCGCACGCGGTGAGGGCGATACAGACGGCGGTCGCGCACATGGCCCCGCGGAGGACTATTGGGGTGGTGGCGGCGCCTGGGGACAGGCGGGACGTGGATATTCAGGAATTGGCGGCGGTGGCGGCGCACACTTTTGACTGGATTATCGTGCGGGAGGACGAGGACCCCAGGGGGCGGGAACCGGGCGAGGTGGCGCACCTGATAGCCGACACGATAGCGCGCACCAGGCCGTCGCTGCCGATGACGATCATACCCGATGAGGGGGAGGCGGTGGCGCAGGCGCTGGAGATGGCCCGCGATGGAGACCTGGTGGTGATCTTCGTGGATAGGGTGGAGGAGAGCATCGAACAGGTGAAGGAGGCGGCGAGGATGCTGGCTCAAGAGGAGAGCGGGTCGTTCTGGGTGCCGATGCCTGACGGGCCGGCGAGGTCGCACCGGGGGCGGATCGAACCGGGGGCGCATATGGCGGGTCTTGGCGAGGACGAAGAGATGCGCGCAGGTGAAGGCGAGGTCCGGGGGATACCGGGCGCGGCGGCCCGCAACGGCAAAGGAGGCAACCCGCCAAAAGCGCGGGCGAGCGCATGGAACTTGCCGGAGATGAGGGACGACGAAACGTAGTCCGTATTGCGTATTGCGTTGAGGAGGAAGGGCAGAGGGTTCTGCTACCCAAGCTTGGGACAGACGCAATACGGACTACGCAATACGGACTACGCAATACGCAATACGGACTACGCAATACGGACTACGCAATACGCAATACGCAATAGGAAATTGCTTTGGCGAAGAATTCGGAGAACGGGAGACATAGGGACGACATCGAGGCTTTGCCTGGGGGTTGGGAGACGCCTGGGCGGCTGATGATTATTGGGGGGGCGGACCGGTTGGACCCGGAGGCGCGGCTGGCCCGGCTGTTTTTGGCGCTGGCGGATAGGGCCTCGTCCCATGCGGACTTGCGTGGTGTGGTGATTATCAGCACGGCCACCCGCCACCCGGAAATATTGACCGGGGAGTATTTTCGTATTTTCACCAGGCTGGAAGTGCCGCAGGAGAGGATTTACGCGCCCCTCATCAGGAATCGCGAGGAGGCTCAGGAGGAGCAGCATACCAGTTTGCTGTCAAATGCGGCGGGGATTTTTATCACGGGGGGCGACCAGTACACGCTAACGCAGACGCTCGACCGGACGCCGGTGGAGGACGCGATCATGGCGGCCTACGGCAAGGGGGCGGTGATCGCGGGCACGAGCGCGGGGGCCACTGCAATGGGCCGGCCTATGATCGTGGCGGGCGGGGGCAGCGGGGAACTGCGGATGGGGATGGTGCAGATGTCGCACGGCCTCGGGTGGGCCGGGGACGATCTGATAATCGACACGCACTTCGGGGCGCGAGGTCGGTTCCCGAGGTTAACCTCGGCGGTGGCCGAGCACCCGGCGGCGCTCGGGGTGGGCATAGACGAGAACACCTGCCTCCTGGTAGACGCGAAGGGGCAATGCGTGGTGGCGGGCACGGGAGTGGTCTACTTCGTGGACGCGTCGCACCTAAAGCTGAATTCTGCGGATAGCACGCACTCAGGCGAGCCGATCTCGGCGGGGCCGCTGGCGGTGGAGGTGCTGGCCGCGGGGCAGAAATACGACCTGCGCTTGAGGCAGGTAGTGCTTGCGGGGGAGGCTGAGCGTACTGTATAATCAGTGGGCATGTTCATGCGCGTGTAGCTCAGGGGACAGAGCGAGGGCGTCCTAAGCCCTGCGTCGGGGGTTCGAATCCCTCCACGCGCACAGTTTACTTGTTCATCACAGAGAGACAGAGCGCGCTTCGCGCGCTCTGTCTCTCTGTGATGTTTATGTGCTAGTGGGAGTAGCGCGGTTGCCGGGCGGGGTGATAGGTGCTATAATTTTGGTGGCTCCTACCGGATTGAGACACCACCACAAATAATGCTTGGAGGTACTGCCATGGAAGTTACTATCAGGCCGAAGAACTTCAAGTTAGCATCCGGCATCGAGGACCAAATTCGCAGGCGCGTGGAGCGTCTGCCCCGCCACCTGGATAATCTCGAATCGGCGGAAGTTGTCCTGTCTCAGCAGCCCACCCATTTAACCCCGCAGCGATTTCAGTACGTAGCCCAGCTGACCGTGCATACGACGCACAATCTGCTCAGGTCGGAGGTTGCTGACCCGGAGTTGTTGACGGCGGTGGACCAGGTGATGAGCCGGCTGTCGAGGCAGATCGAGCGGTTCAAGGGACGCCATTACCGGCGGCACAAAGGCTCACCGGGGCTGGGCAAGTCGTCGGCGGAGATAGCGAATAAGGGCCCGGTCGTGGAGGCACCGAGCATGGTCGAGATGGTAGCCGACTTACAGCCTGTGCTGGACGGCGACATGGCTCTCGCCACCAATGGTTTGGCGGCCGATACTGAGGTGGAGGACGAGATCGGGGGGATCGTCAGGGTCAAGCACTTCAATGTGCGGCCTATGTTCCCCGAGGAGGCCATAGAGCAGATGGAATTGCTGGG
>JBJMMB010000269.1:0-9905 GCA_045805005.1 Chloroflexia bacterium | reverse complement strand
TCTTGGCGTCTTGGCGTCTTGGCGTCTTGGCGTCTTGGCGTCTTGGCGTCTTGGCGTCTTGGCGTCTTGGCGTCTTGGCGTCTTGGCATCTTGGCGTCTTGGCGGTTTCTTATATACCGGTGTCGAACTGTAACAAGCGGATAAGGGAAGTAAGAGTTGCGTAAGGTATTGGTGCGATGATTGTGGTTGCAGGGTATCGAGTGGATCGGGCGCTTCTGGAATGCTCCTACAGGAATGTGTGAGAGCATGTGTAACGAAACCGGTACCTGCGCAGACAATGTAGCGACTGGACATTTGGGGCCTGTGAAGAGGCCCTGATGGTCCTCGCAAAAATAGAGTTGCCGGAGATTTAGAAAGCCGGCTATCCGATTACGCAATCAGGAGGACAAAATAGTGTTTCGCATCAATATTCGCGGTTCGATTAAGGCATTCCTGGCTTTGGCTTTGTTGGTTTCGACGTTCGCTATAGGCAGCGGCTCGACGGCGCTGGCAGCGGAGCGGAACAGGGAAGGCAGCGGGGCTGTGTATGCGCTGACCAACGCGGCGGCGGGCAACTCGGTGGTGGCGTTCGACCGGGCGTCCAATGGCTCGCTTTCGTTCGCGGACACGTACTCCACCGGTGGGCTGGGCAGCGGCGACGGGCTCGGCTCGCAGGGCGCGCTGATCCTCAGCGAGAACAACAATTGGCTCTTCGCGGTGAACGCGGGCAGCAACGACATCTCGGTATTCTCGGTGGGCCGCCACGGCCTAGAGTTGGTGGATAGGGTAGCTTCGGGCGGCACGCGCCCCATCGGCCTAACTGAGAACAACGGCGTGCTGTATGTGTTGAATGCGGGCGGCAGCGGCAACATCACGGGCTTCAACGTGGGCCATGACGGGCACCTGAGCCCCATCGCGGGCTCGACCCAGCCTCTGAGCGGCAATGCCACCGGCCCCGCGCAAGTGCAGTTCAGCACCGATGGCAGACTGCTGGCCGTGACCGAAAAGGCCACCAGCAAGATCGACATCTATACGGTTAGCAAGGGCGGCGTGGCCTCCGGACCTACAGTTCACAACTCTTCGGGCGCAACGCCCTTCGGTTTCGCTTTCGGCAAGGGCGGCAAGCTGGTTGTTTCCGAGGCCAGCGGGGCAGTGTCCTCTTACGCGGTTGGCAATGACGGCAGCTTCAACGTGGTGAGCGGCTCGTCGCCCACGCATCAGACCGCGGCCTGCTGGCTGGTGCTCACCGGCAATCAGCGCTACGCCTACGCCGCGAATGCGGGCAGCGCCTCGATATCGGGGTACACGGTGGATGGCGATGGCAACCTTGCCCTCCTGAACGCTGATGGCCGCACGGGCCTGACCGGGGCGCACCCCGCCGACCTGGCTATGAGCATCAACAGCCACTACCTCTACTCACTCAACATCACCCCGACGAGCCAGGGCATCAGCGCCTTTGAAGTGCAGTCGGACGGCAGCCTGGTGAACGTGCCTCTCTCCGGCATCACCGGCCTGACCACCGCTTCAGCGGGCCTGGCCGCCCGGTAGGTTCATCGAGTTCATAATTCACCGCAGAGACGCAGAGAGCGCAGAGACCTTTATTATTGGTCTCTGCGCTCTCTGCGTCTCTGCGTCTATACTTCCTAAGCCCCCTAATACTCTTGGCGTCTTTGTGCCTTGGCGTCTTGGCGTTTTCTGGAAAAGGCTCCGCGCTCTCTGCGTCTCTGCGGTGAGTTATGTCTTCGCGGTGGCGTGTTGGTGGGCGGCGGCGAAGCCGGGGAGGGCGCGGTCTATCATGGTGTCGTTGGCGGTGAGGGAGAGGCGGAAGTAGCCTGGGGCTTCGACCACGTCGCCGGGGAGGCAGAGGATGTTGTGGGCGGCCAGCAGATCTGTGAAGGCGAGGTCATCGTCCCAGGGAGCGCGGACCATGAGGTAGAAGGTGCCCTCGGGGACGTGGACACCGTAGCCTATGTCGCGGAGGGCCGAGACGAGGCGATCGCGCTTGCGCTGTAGATGGGGGATGTCGATGCTGAGGCGCTCGATGTCGGGCAGGGCGTGCTGGAGGAGGGCGTTGGGGAAGGCCCAGCCGGCGACGATTTGCGCCCCGAAGATGGCCTCGCGCAGCAACTTTCGGTTGGGTGCGGGCATCGTGGGCGGGAGGGCGATGTAGCCGATGCGCTGGCCGGGCGTTAGGAGCGTCTTGGCGTAGGTGTAGATCAAGAAGGAGTGAGGGTAGAAGGTCACGGGGCTGGGGTAGTCGTGGCCGTCGAAGATAATGCGGCTGTATGCCTCGTCGGAGAGCAGGTAGATGGGGTGGCCGTTTTTCCGGCTCGCCTCGGTGAGCAGGTCCGCCAGGCGGGAAAGTGTGGAGGGCGGGTAGATCTTGCCGGTGGGGTTGTTGGGCGAGTTGACGATAATGGCTTTCGTGTGGTCGGTGATGGCCGCGGCGATGGCCTCCAGGTCGAGGTCGAAGCTTTCAGGAGTTGCCTTGACGCGCACGGGAGTGCCGTCGTAGGTGACGATCAGGGCCTCGTAGAAGAACCAGGGCGGGCTGATGAAGATCACCTCGTCGCCGGGATTGAGGAGAGTGCAGAGGGTGACGGAGAGGGCAGCGAAGGCACCGTTGGTGAGGAAGATGTCCTCCTCCTCGAAGGCGAGGCCCCGGCGTTTGCGCAGATCGGCGGCGACAATGGCGCGCGACTCGGGCTCGTTGTTCTTGTAGGCGTACCAGTCTTTGTTCTCGGGGACGTTCGCTTTGGCGAGGGCCTCAACGAAACCTTGCAGGGGCATTTCCTGGGGGTTGCCGAAGACGAAGTCGGACACGGTGGGGTCGCCAACGCGCTGGGCCCAGGAGGACTCGTTCAAGAAACGAGTGACGGGGGCCACGGCTTTGAAGACCCGCGCCATACGATTAGATATCACTTGTGAGTTCATTTCAATTCCTTCTGGAGGTCAAAGAGACGCAGTCATGGGGGCAGGCCCCCGTTGCCTGCCCTGTTCGCTAACTCAGGCCTTTGTGGTACGCGACCTGGGCAGGCAACGGGGGCCTGCCCCTACGGGCGTGGGCGGCGGGGCCCTTTATTACCCTTCGTTCAGGGAAAACAAAAAGCCCTGACAAACCTTGCGGTCCCTCAGAGCTTTTGTTCCTCCGTTGGCTCAACACCATCGAAGTGAGAACAATATACAGGATAATTGGCGTTCTGTCAAGGGGGTAAGCCGGGCAATTTTCCACAATTTTTGCGGGCTGGAATCCCTGCCGCCTCTCCGCGCTCCGGTGAGGACGGAGAGGCGGCAATTCGGCTGGAAGGCCGGGCTGCGCGGAGCTATGGCTGCTTGCTGTGCGACTCGATGAAAGCGAGCACCCGCTGCCAAGAATCCGCCGACTCCTGGGCGAAGTCGACGGCTTTGCGGTCGAAGAAGCTGTGGGGGGCGCCGGGGTAGATGACTATATCGTGCTCGACGCCTGCTTTGTCCAGCTCCTCGTCGAGTTTGTGCACGTCGCTCTCGGGGATGCCCTGGTCGGCCCCGCCGTAGAGGCCCAGCACAGGGACGCGGACTTTGTGCGCCACCTCCAGGAGTAGGCCCTCGCTGCCCTCGAACCTCCTGCTCATGCCGGAGTAGAAGGCTATGACGCCGCTGAGGGGCAGGTCCTGGGTGCCGGTGAGGATGGAGAGGGTGCCGCCCATGCAGAAGCCGAGGGTGAAGGTGGGCAAGGAGGCGTTTTGGTGCAGGTAATCGAGGGCGGCCCTGGCGTCGGAGATGATGTTGGGGAATGTGAGCTGGGAAACGTGCGGCATGAACTCGAAGGAGTCGTCGCGGGGGCTGAGGCCGGCGGTGCGGCCAAAGTAGTCAATGACTACGGTTTCGACCCCCTTCTCGGCGAAGCGCATGGCGAGGTGCTTGTAGAAGCCGTGCAGGCCGCGCACGTCGGGGTAGATCAGGAGTTGGGCGTGGGCGGGGGCGCCGGGGTGGGCTGCATACGCGGCGAAGCGGGTGCCATCAGCGGTGGTGAGCTCGAGGTCTTCGGCGGTGGCGGAGCCGGCCGGTCCAGGCGCATCAGGTGGTCGGGCATCGGTGTCGTAGCACATGAGGTTGGGGTCCTTTCTGGAAAATTGGTGTCGGGTGTTGGGGGACAAAGTACACCAGGGAATTATACAACTTAGATTTCTGGCGTGCAGGGGCCTATCGGTTCGGCCGAGTATCCGCTTGCGAGTGATGAGGGCCCGGCGCCCTGATGTTAGCTGCTAAAGGCCGGTGAGGCACCCTCCAGCGCGTAGGCTATGGCCTGGTCCTCGGTCATGGCTTGGCCCTGGCTCCAGGCCCGGTCGAAGGCATCCTGGGGCATCTGTTGCCTGGTGAGGACAACGTGGTCTTGATGTTCGGCCTGCTCGACAGGGGAGATAGCGGCTCCTATCGAGGAGAGGAAGGCGTAGGAGGCGCCCAGCAGAGGAGCCGCGCGCTGGGGGCGGCCCTCGGCGGCTTCGACCGCAGCCAGGCCCCAGAGGGTTTTGGCCACGCCCACCCTATCGCCCAGCTCGTGGAGGAGCGTCAGCACTTCCGAATACATAACCCGCGCTTGCTCGGGGCGGCCCCGATCGCGGGCGATCTGGCCCAGGTTGCCGAGGGCTGCCGCGATACCCCACTTGTGGCCCATCTCCCGCCGCAAGGCCAGGCTTTCCTGGAGGATCGCCTCCGCCCGGTCGAGGTCGCCCTGGTTGAGCACGGCCACCGCGAGGTTGCCGAGCAGCGCGGCCATACGCCCTTTGTCTCCCAGGTCGCGGGCCAGGACGAGGGCCTGTTCGTAGAGAGTTGTGGCCCTGTCGAAATCGCCGCGAAAGGTGGAGGTCATGGCGAGGTTGTTCAGCGAACCGATCATGCCCAGGCTGTCACCCAGGCTGCGCTGCAATTCGAGGCTTTGTTCGAGGAGTTCGAAAGCGCGCGGGTAATCGCCCTGGCGGTTGGCGAGGGCCCCCGCGCCGTTGAGCACTTTCGCTCTGAGCGCTGGTGAGACGGGTTCGGGCGCGGCCAGTATGCGGTCCAGCCATATGCGGCCCTCGCTGTAGTAGCTGCGTACCTCCCAGAAGCGCCAGAGGGCGCCACCGAGGCGGGCAGCCGTTTCCAGATCGCCCTGCGCCAGGGTCCATTCGAGGGCCGAGCGCAGGTTGTCGTGGTCGCGCTCCAAGCGGTCGAGCCAGAGGGCCTGCTCGGCGCCCGTGAGGCGGGGGTCGGCGGCCTCGGCAAGGGCCAGGTAATACTCGGCGTGTAGATAGCGGATGTCGGCTGCCTCGCCCTCGGTGCCCGAGGGCTCCGCGGCGAGGCGCTCTAGAGCGTATTCTCGTATGGTTTCGAGCATCGAGAAGCGCGGCTCGTCCCCCGCGCTGTGGTCTCTCGGGGCCTGGAGGAGGTTCTTGTCCACCAATAGCTCGAGTTGACCGAGCAGGTCGGTGCCGAGGTCGCCGTGGGCGTTGCAGACGGCCTCCACCGCCGACAGATCGCAGCCCCCGACGAAGACGCCGAGGCGGGCATAGAGGGTCTGCTCCTGAGGACTGAGCAGGTCGTAGCTCCAGGCGATGGCGTCGCGGAGGGTCTGGTGGCGCGAGGGGAGGTCTCTCATACCGCCGATGGCCACGTCCAGGCGGCTGCCGAGACGCGACAGCAAAGCTTTAGGAGAGAGGAGCCGGACGCGAGCCGCCACCAGTTCAATGGCCAGGGGGAGGCCGTCGAGGCGCGCACAGATGGCGGCTACCGCTTCCGCATTGCCGAGGGTGAGGTCGAACTCGGGCGCGACAGAGCGAGCGCGCTCGACAAAAAGGGCGATGGCGGGGTAGGACCGCAATTCTTCGAGCGGGGGGAGCCGCTGGGGGTCGGGCAAACCAAGAGCAGGCACCCAGAATATGTGCTCGCCGGTGAGGTGGAGCGCCTCGCGGCTGGTGACCAGGAGCTTGAGGCCGGGGCAGGCTTCTTCGAGGTGGGCGAGGAGGGTGGCTGCCTGGGTGACCTGCTCGAAGTTGTCCAGGGCCAGGAGGACTTGCTTGTCGCGCAGAAAGTCGAGGAGGGCGTCCCGCGGCGAGCCGTTGGCGGCGTCTTGCAGGCCGAGGGTCTGGGCGATGGTGGCAGCCACAAGTTCGGGGTCGCGAACCGGGGCCAGGGGGACGAAGAAGACGCCATCGCGAAACGAGCCGGTCAGGTTGGCGGCCACCTGCAGAGCCAAGCGGGTCTTGCCCATGCCGGGCGGGCCGACCAGCGTCAGCAAGCGGACGTCTCCCCTGAGCAGCAGGTCCTGGATGGCGGCGAGGGTTTCCTCGCGATCTATCAGGGGCGTGGCCGGCAGGACTACATTGGTGGGAGGCGAGGATGGCTCGCCAGGGCCACCGCTAAGCCAGGGGGCCGGGCCGGGGGTGTGGGTGGGTTTGGTAGGTGCGGTGGCGTGGGGCTCGGCCCTGGCGAACCTGACAAAGCCTGTGTGGTCCTCAGCGGGTACGCCGAGGACGGAGGCGAGGAGCTCGGCCACCTGCTTGGAGGGCCGGGCCTCGTCGGCTTCGAGCTTGCGAACCATTATCTCGGAGCAGCCGACGCGCTGGGCCAGTTCCTTCTGGGTGAGGTCAAGGGCGCGCCTGCTCTGCCTGAGCCAATTCCCGAACGAAATAGTCTCGTTTTCCAAGCGTCCACCCCCTTATCAAATTACGAATTACGAATCTTGAATTACGAATTAGGAATTGGGTTGGAGCTAATCGAGTATGCAAATATTATGATTCGGCGCGGAGTTACGGTTTTTATCGGTTTTATTATCGGTAAACGCGTTTCATGTGGCGAAAGTTTCTAGTTTAATCATGAGCATAAACCGAATCTGGCGCAAGGGGGCGATATGGACGGCACTGGCAAGAGGCGCACCAACTCGTACCTGTTCCTCGTGCGGCTGTGGCCTGACGAGGAAGAAGGGGAGCAGCCAGCATGGCACGGGAAAGTGCAGCACGTGATGACAGGCAGGGCGGGCACTTTCGACGGCTGGCCCACGCTGGTGGCGATGTTGCAGGACATGCTGGCGGGGGATGGCAGCGATGCCGGAACGGCCGCAGACGATGGACGAGGCCTGCGGCGGACGACGGACGATGGACGATAGACGATGGGGTAAGGGTAGCGCTCGGCTGGCCCCATCGTCCATCGTCCATCGTCCATCGTCCATCGTCCGCAAGCATGCATTCCGAGAAAGGAAGGAAAGCAAATGTTGGCGCAACTTCAGAGACCGGTTGTCAGGCGTGAATACCCTGTAATCTTCGTTGCCCTGGTGCTGATATTTGGCTCGCTGCTTCCGCTGTCGGGTGGGAATAGCGCGAGGCCGGGGTTGAGGCCGGCGCTTCCGGGCAAGGCGGCGCTGGGTAGGTTGCCTGTGGGGTTCGAGCCTAACGTTGGGCAGGCGGACCCGCAGGTGCGGTACGTGGCGCATACGGCAGCGGGCACCCTGTTGTTCGCTCCGTCAGGGGTTGTGTTGGAGGTTCCGCAGATGGGCGGTCCCGACAGCGGGTTGGGGGTTGGGCCATCTCGTGGGAAGGAGCAGGGCGGAAAGGAGGCAAACCCCAGCCTAGTGTCGTTGCGCTTTTTGGGGGCGAACGGCTCCGTGAGCATGCGGAGCGGGCAGATGCTACCCGGAAAGGTCAATTACTTTCTGGGTAAGGACCAGGCGAACTGGCACAGCAACCTGCCCACGTTCGAGGGCATCACGTATTCGCAGATATACGGGGGCATCGACCTGGAGTACTCGGGCTCCAGCGGGCACCTGAAGGGGACCTACGCGCTCTCGCCGGGGGCGGACCCAGGGCAGATAAGGTGGCGGTATGAGGGCGTGGAGAAGCTTAGCCTGGACGCCGAAGGAAATCTGCTGATCGAAGTGCCGAGTGGTCCGGTGGGGGACTCAGGCCGCAGTCCTCAGCCCTCAGTCCTGACCGAGCACGCTCCGCAGGCGTGGCAGGAGGTGGGAGGGCGGCGAGTAGCGGTAAACAGCAAGTACGTTATTGGCTCGGACGGGACTGTGAGTTTCGGGCTTGGGGCTTACGACAGAAACCTGCCGCTGACTATCGACCCGACGCTTACCTACTCCACGTTCCTGGGTGGGTTCTACGGGGATGGGGTGTCGGACATAACCCTGGATGCGTCGGGGTATATCTATGTCACGGGCGGCACGAGCTCGAGCGATTTCCCTCTGGCAGACCCGCTCCAGCCGGTGTGGGGAGGGGAAAGCGACGCGTTCGTGGCGAAGCTGAGCCCGGACGGCTCTAGCCTGGTATATTCGACTTTCCTCGGAGGAGCGGGGGAGATAGACGGCGGGGATGCGGGCCGCTCTATCATGGTTGACGGCGCGGGCAACGTTACGATTGGCGGGCAGACCGACTCCGATGACTTCCCGACGACGCCGGGGGCGTACCACGAGACGTATGCGGGGAGCGCCGACATGTTCATAGCGAGGCTTAGATCCGATGGCTCGGAACTCATTTTCTCTACCTATTATGGGGACGAGGGAGTCGAGGAGGCGGGCACGTTCACTATGGACCCGGCAGAGAACGTCTACTTTACCGGCTACTTCGAGGGGCCCCTCCGCAGTCTCGCCCTCGTCGCGGAGTTGAGCGCGGACGGCTCGCGGATCGTTTTCGAGCGCGAGCTGGGTGGGCGCGTGCCTGGCCCCGGCGATGAGAACGCCAACACCCACGGCCGGGATATAGCCCTGGACGCGGCGGGCAATATCTACGTGACGGGCGACACTCGGGCAGCCGATTTCCCGGTTACGGCGGGAGCCTACAGGACTTCTATCCAGGCATTCGAGGATGGCTTCGTGACGAAGCTGGCTCCGGGGGGGCAAACGCTGGTCTACTCCACCTACATACCAGGCGGGGTAAGCGAATACCCCTGGGTCATCGCGCTGGACGACGCGGGCAGCGCCTACATCAGCGGGTGGACCGATTCGGGTGACTTCCCGACCACTCCTGGGGCCTTCGACACCACGTTTGGGGACCAGGCCGACTCGTTCGTGACGAAGCTCAACCCGGCAGGCTCGGCACTTGCGTATTCGACTTTCCTCGGCGGCCCCGAGTTCGATGGGGCTAACGAAATAGGCTATGGCATCAAGGTGGACGGGGCGGGGAGCGCGTATGTGGTGGGCTACACTGAGTCCGCCGAGTTCCCCACAGCCAATGCAATCCAACCCAACCTGCGCGGCCCGGCGGATGGGTTCGTCAGCAGATTCAACGCGGCGGGCTCGGCGCTGCTCTTCTCCACGTACCTGGGCGGGAGCCGAGTGGACGTGGCGAGCGCCCTTGCGTTGGATGCTCTGGGCAACGCCTACGTGGCCGGGGGCACGGGCTCGACAGACTTCCCCACGGTGAACCCGCTCCAGCCGACCAACCACGGGAACGGCGACGGGTTCATAGCTAAGATTTCAGACCCAAGCGCGGCCATTTCGCCCACGCCCACGCGCACGGGCACCCAGCCCACAGCCACGGCCACGACGACGCCGCGCAGCACGAGGACACCCACGCCCACATCTACGCCTGGCCCCTGCCGGATGCCCACAGGTTGGCAGGGCGAGGCGCCGATGAGCACGGCCAGGGCCAAATCGGCGGCGGCAGTGGTAGGGGACAAGATGTACGTGGTTGGCGGTGTGAGCAACGGGCCGGGGTTGCGCACGCTCGAAAGGTTCGACCCGGCGACGAATAGCTGGACAACTCTCAGCCCTATGCCGAGCACGCTGGCCTTCTACCAGGCGGCAGCCGTGGGCGCCAGGATCTATGCGCTTGGCACAGCTTCCGGGCAGACTTCGATGCGCATTTACGACACGACCACCGATACGACCAGCCTGAGCATCAGCGGCGCCTACCTGCGCGTCAACACCTCCACCACTAACATCGTGCGCTATCTCATCGAGAGCAATCTGGAGG
>JBJMMB010000268.1:0-7447 GCA_045805005.1 Chloroflexia bacterium | reverse complement strand
TCTTGGCGTCTTTGTGTCTTGGCGTCTTGGCGTTTTCCGGAAAAATCAAACCAGCCTACCGGCACATCTCCACCACCAGCGCGTCGATGGAGAGGTCCGCCTCCGCCCGGCCCGTCTTCACAGCGTGGTCCAACTCCAGCAGCCTGCCGTGGATTAGGAGCAGCTTCTGCATCGTGAACTGCCGCGCCTGCCCCACCGTCTTGCGCACCACGAAGTCGCTCATCCCCGCCTTCTCGGCCATGTAGCTCTCCGGCACCTTCCGGTCTATCATATCCCGCACCTGCATCAGCGTCCTCAACTGCCAGGCCAGCACCGGCAGTATCCCCTCCGGCGCAGTGCCCCCGTCCAGCAGACGCTGTAACTGCATCAGGGCCCCCTTCGTATCCCTCCGCGCCACCGCCGAAGTCAACTCAAACACGTCCTCCTGCTTCGACGCGAAACTTATATCCCCCAGCACCCGCTCGTCCACCATGCCCCCATCGCCCACGTAGAGCCTCAGCTTCTCCAATTCGTTCGCCAGCGCCTGCAAATCGGGCATCGAGACCCCTAACGCCGCCTGTGCCCCCGGCATCAACTTAATCCCCAGTTCCCGTCCATGGTTCCCTATCCACCGCTCCAGCGTCGCCCCCTTCGGCGTTATGTACTCCTCAACCTTCCCATAGCGCGAGGCCACCTTCAGCAGGGAGTTATTCTTCGCCACCCCGCCCCGCTCCATCAGTATCAGCACCGTCGAATCGGGCACCGACCCCAGCACCCCCGCGAAGCCATCCCCCAGGCCCGCGTCCGCCTTACCCCTCCCCTTCGTGGGCGCTTCCTCCCGCTCCCGCTCCGCACCGTCGCTGCCCTCCCCCGCCTGCTTTCCACCTGAGAACCGCGACATTAGCCCCTCTACCACGATCACCCTCCGCTCCCCCAGGAACCCCACCGACTGTGTCGCCCGCGCCAGCTCATCCGGCGTAACGCGCCCACCATCAAACCGCGTCAGGTTAAAGTCCCCAAACCCGTCCGACTCCGGCGAATATTTAGCCAGGTACCCTCTAAGAGCCTGGGCCACAGAATACCGGTCAGGACCAACTAGAGCAATTAACATAAAAGCCTCTTACATGTATTTCTCAGGGGCGGCGCATGCGCCGCCCCTGAGAAATACATTATAAAAACCCCAGGTGTGGTCGTAAGGTTTTGAACCTGCTCATCGCAGGTGGGTGCCGTTCTTCAGGTTATTGCGTTACCCAGACAAGTGGGCCTACGCAGCCCCATCCGCTGCCGGCTCCCAAAGAACTAGTTAGGATCAAAACCTTATACGACCAGACTTCACCACAGGGTTTAGGTCTTAAACATACCATAATCGACCCGCCAGAGTCAACAGTTGGGTATAAGAATTCACGGCACATTCTTCACGAACCACACCACGTAATCCAACCCCGACGAGTGCAACTCCTCCCTCTCCACCCTGTACCCTAGCGCCTTGTAGAAGGCAATGTTCGAGGGCATCGACCTGCGCGTACCTAGCCGGATTTCGTGCTGGCGCAGGCCGGGTGCGATCCGCTCAATATACCCCATGAGCGCGGCCCCAATCCCCTGGCCCCTGCATTTGGGGAGCACGGCCACCCGACCCACATACACGTGGTCCTCCTCCAGCCGGTAACGCGCAGTCCCCACAGCCTCCTCCCCGCGCCACGCCACCAACACACACCCTTCAGCCACGTCACGCTCCATCTCCTCCAAAGTTTCCCTCAGAGCCCCCGGCGTTGCGGCCAGCTTCCCCCTGTACTCCTCAAACGCCGCCTGCACCACCTCAAAAACAAGGCGCGCCTCGATAGAGGAGGCGCGCCTGATCTCAAGCTCCATTCGTCATCCTTATGGGATCGCGGGGCGAGGGTACAGACGATAGACGATAGACGATAGACGATGGACGATAGGGTCATGGAATAAGTTTCCCTACTCCCATCATCCATCGTCCATCATCCATCATCCATCGTCTATCGTCTATCGTCCGCCGCAGGCACTAAGGTGTCCTGTTCCGCAGCGCGAAGTACGCCGGGCGTCCCGTCCAATCCGGGTTGAGGATGCTGAAGTGGCTGGGACCGGTGTACCACTCCTGGAACGTCGAGAAGTTGAGGTTCCACAGGAACATCACCCCCATCCACGGATAGAACTTCCTGCTCCGCTGGATGGCCCCAACTATGTAGTCGGCCTGCTGGTCCGGGGTCGTGAACTTGCATTCCCCGTAGCCGTCCTCCCTGAAGTCGCTGCACCAGCCGTACTCCGTCACCCACATCTGCTTCTGCCCGTCCCCGTACTTCTCCATAATGGCCCGCTGCTCCTCGATCCGGCGGAAGTAGAACGAGTCGTGCAAATTGTAGTAGTTCGGGTGCGGGAAGGCCGTCGTCGTAGGCACCGGAAGGGCGTAATTGGGGTTGTCGGGCCACTTGGTGTCAGGCGGGTTGTTGAACCCGTAGGGGTGCGAGCCCAGCGCGTCGAAATACCGGCGCACCTCCCCGTCGTGATACTGGTACAGCATCTCCAGGAACCGCGTATCCGAAAGCGCCCCTACCCCATTCGGGTCGTCCACCCCGGTCGGTGATAGCGCCCCCGATACCACTATGGCGTTCCGGTCCGACTGCTTCACCCCTTTGTAGCCCCACTTGAACAGCTCCACGATCCTCCCAGGGTTCACGTCCCCCGTTTCTCCAACCAGGTTCTCTTCGTTCCAAAGCTCGTAGGCGGAAACCTTCCCCTTGAAATGGAAGGTCAGCGCAGCCATGAAGTCCCCGAAGTCCTGGGGATCGTTCGGCAGCCCGTTGCCCCCGCTCGTGGCCCAGGTCGGCGCCTTCACCACCGTGATCAGCACTTTCAGGTTGTGCGCCAGGGCCGCGTTCACGACCCGGTCGATCTCCTCCCAGTGGTACACTCCCTTCGGGTTCTCCGTATCCTTCCACTCGACCTGCTGCTTGACCCACTTGAAGTTAAGGTCGTTGAGCATGTTCAGGATCCGCTCGCGGTCCTGGTAATATGCCTGCACGATCATCCCATCGCCCACGGTCGGCCCCTTCAGGAACTTGTCACCCACGTACGGCTTGGCGGGCATCATTATCGGGTCCACCGGGGTGGGGGCCCCCGGCACGGGTGTACCCCAGGCATTGATTGCCTGCTGGTAGAACGCGAAGTCCCTCCCAAGCAGACCGAGCAGCACGTCGTACGGCTGCTTGTTCTCAGGGTGGAATTCGAACCGGTTGCGCTGGAAGTATTGCACCAGATAGGTCTTGCTGTTGTCGGCGTTCACTTCGTCGAACGGCTCGGAGATCGGATAGCCGAATATCCCCAGCCCCCCGTTGTTTCTCCAGTAGCTCAGGAACGGCTCGCCCAGCGAATGCCCGGTCGGTGCCATGTAAACGCGGCCCGGGCTGTCCTCGAACACCTGAACTGTGGGGAAGGTGCGGAACTTCGTTAGCTCTGCGCCAAGCAAGCCCAGTAGCACCTCGTTGGGCGTGTCCGCGAACTCTGGGTGGTACTCGAAGCGGTTGCGCTCGAAGTACTGCACCAGGTAGTCGTTGCCGTCCGTGAGGCTGTGCTCCAGTCGCGCCTCGGAGATGGGGAAGCCGAACACCGGGAGCCCGCCCTGGCTGCTCCAGTACTTCACGAACACACCAGGGACGTTGAACCCCGTCTCAGGGAAGAAGCGGTCGGCGGGCACAGTGGTTGCAGTGGGCGATGCCGGGGTCGCCGTGCTGGTCGGCGTGCCCGTCGTCCGTGTGCCAGAGGCCCGACTGGTGGGCGTGCGCGTAGCCCCGCGGACCGTCCGGCCCGTAGGCGTAGTCGTGGTGGAACCACGGGTGGCCGTCCTGGACACCAGTCCTGTGGGGACGCCTGTGCTTGTTGCTGTCGATTCCTGTTTTGTGGTGCTGGCTGTGCCTGCGGGCGCTGTTGATAGTAGGAGGAAGACGATAACTGTGAAGCCCAATAATACCACCGCTTTGTAGCGCACTTTGATCCCTTTCCTATATGACGAGCCTGCGAGAGGCCGAAGCCCCCATCGCCCTCCATATAACTCAATACCTGCGGATATACAGAACTCCCGCGCCCTGGGAGTATCTTGACCTAATCCGCCGGTAATATTACAACGATCATGATGGGCCCCGGTCGCAACCGGGTCCACCCCAACCAACACTAAACACCATTGCTTATACTAACCAAACACCCACCATCCATCCTTAGCAGGTTCAGGACCCGTCGTCCGTCCTTCGCAGGCTCAGGACCCATCGTCCATCGTCCGCCGCTACTCCCCAATCGGTATGAACCCCACCGAAAACCTGATGTACCGGTTGTCGTACCCGAACGCGCACCCTGGCACGCCTGCCACTCCGGTCTTCTCGAAAACACTCAGGGCGTCCACCCCGGGCTTGAGCTTGCTCCAATTATATATCGCCGTGTGGTCGTCCATCCCGATTTCCTCAAAGAGATCGAATTTCGCGTTCATTTCCATGAGCTGTCCCCGCAAATGGTCCCGGCGCAGGTGGTACAGCGAGCTTATCTTCTCCTGTATCTCGGGGCGCTCATCGAATAACTCAATGTAGGCCGTGTACCGCAACTGCCACTGTGCCGGCAGGCCCGCCGTGGTGTTGTTCCAGCACACCCGCAGCATGTCGGCCCACTCGTGGTTCTCCAACGAGACCCACCCGCACCGGTCCCCCGTCAGCGTGAACACCTTCGACAGCGAATTGATGAAAATGGTGCGCTTCAGCGTTTCCGGCGTGTTGAACGCCTCCATCCTTGCACGGTCTTCCGACGGTACGCCCGTGCCCATATAGGCCAGGTCCGCCAGCACCGCCAGCTCGCGCCCGTCCTCCTCTATGGCGCGCATCACATCCTGTATCTCCTCCGGGCTGTATGAGAAAGCCGTAGGGTTGTTGCTCACCGTGAAGTAGAGCAATCGCAATTCGGGGTCCGAGGCGAGCATCTCTTTCATCTGCTCGTACGTCAGCTTGAATTTGCTTTCCGCGGTCGTGTGTATATTGAGCAGCTTCAGCCCCAGCGCCTCAGCCTGCCAGTTCACCACCGCGAAACCGGGCGAGGGGAAGCCGAACGTCGGAGCCTCGCCGTATTTCTTCTTGAACAGCAGGCTCAACGCGAGCACCGTTCGGTACAGGCCATCCAGTGCCCCGATGCTGATCAAGGTCTTGTGCACCTCCGTGGGTATGCCCCAGGCCTTCTGGAAGCGAGCGGCCAGCTTCTCCCTCAACAGGGGGTTGCCTACCCCGAACACGTCGTACACGCGTATATCCCAGTTATAGTCGCGCAGCAGCCGAAGCTCTATCTCCTGCTCGCGCCGCTCCATCTCAAGGCGCATCCGCCCATCGCTGATCCTCCCGCCGATCTCCTCGCCGGGGATGATCAACCCCAGGTCCTCACCTATTGTCGAGTAGTCCACCCCTCCGATCTTCTCGGTGATCTTGCGCACGTTCACATCGCCGATCGTCCGGTCGATAACCTCCCTGTCCAGCACCTTCCACGAAACCCCGGCCTTCAACGCCTCGGCTTGCACGTCCCTGACCATTCGCGCCAGCACCCTGATAGGCGAGGGGATAGATTCGAAGTTGGGCCGGTAACGCTCCGCGGCCTCTCTGCGCAGCGCCCGCACCGTCGCTACCTGCTCCTCTTCTGAAGGCTTGCGGCCGTTGCCCTTCAGTGCTTGCTCCGTACCGCCCTCCAGAGGGTGGCTCTTTGGTTGCGAACCGGTGGGATGACTTGAGAGTGCCATTAGGATGAATCCTCCTCATCGAGGCTATTTGTAAATCAAGTAGCGAGTAACGGGCGCCGATCTTACCCGCACTCCCCCGCATTATAAGAGCCGCGTTAGAACGTTGTCAATTGACGTAACGTGGTATATTTTCCTGTTGTCTTCCCGGCCCTTACCAGTTATAATCCCATAGTCTGCGCGGCATTCAATGGTTCCGCGGGGGTTACTATTTGTCGCACGGTTCCGCAAGGGAGGAGTACATCAGCATGTCACACCGTCGTGCCCGTCTGAGGGATATTCGCCATGCTCTAGTTGCCCTGCTGGGCATTACCGTGCTGGCTCTGCTGGCCGCACCGCCCCGCGGGTCAGAGGCGGCCCCGCCCGCCCCGCTCTCTGTGAGCTGGGCCCAGCCCGGCTCCCTCCGGGTAAACCCCTTCCGCGACCTCGACCCCAACCTCCCCACCTGGTCGGCCAACGTGCGGGCCAACACCGATGCTACTCCCAACGGCCAGCATGAGCCCTCCCTGGCCGTTAGCCCGGTGAATCCCAACGTCATCGTCGTAGCCAACAAGGACTACCGCGACCTAAACATCAAGCGCGTCTGGATCGAGGTCTCCCGCGACGGCGGCCAGACCTGGCCTACCCAGTTGCACATGCCCAACCTGCCCACCACCGAGAACGAGAGCGATCCCGTCGTGATCGCCCGTGACGACGGCCGCATCTACGTTGCGTGCCTCACCACGGGCAACTACGGCGTCTTCATCACCTGGACCGACGACGAGGGCGTCACCTGGCACCCCTCCGTGCCCATCGTCCAGCAGCAGCCGACCCTCCAGGATAAGGACTGGTTCGCGGTAGACAACAACCCCTCCTCGCCCTATTACCACCGGGTCTACATAGCCTGGGCCCCTGGCGGCGTCGTCTCCTCCTATTCTTCCGATGGCGGCCTCACCTGGACCACGCCCCAGCAGATCCCCAATAGCGGTGGCGCGGCCATCGAATATCCATACCCCGTCGTGGCCCCTAATGGCGACGTGTTTCTGTTCCACTTGTACGACTGGGGGGCCCGCAGCCCTAGCCCGAGCATCGTCAAGGTGGTCAAGTCGACCAACGGCGGGCTGTCCTGGAGCCAGCCCGTAAACGTCGCGACCATCTTCCAGCCGAACACTCCCCCTCGCTCCGGCGACCAGTGGCGCTTCTTCTCCATCATCTCGTCCGCCGCCGACCCCTCGGATAACAACCGGCTGTATGCCGCCTGGACCGACGACCGCAACCACAACACCAACGGCCTCGACGTGCAGTACAGCGCCTCCACAAACCACGGCACCACCTGGGGCCCGCCAACCCGGCTCAGCCACGACCCCACCGGCGTTGTACGCGACCACATCACGCCCATCCTCGACGTCAGCGCGGATGGGCGGCTCCACGCCCTGTGGCTCGACCGCCGCCTCGACCCCGCCAACCGGCTCTTCCAGGCCTGGTACTCCTCTTCCACCGATGGCGGCGGCACCTGGGAGCCCGACTCCCAGGTCAGTGATGTCCCCGGCCTCGGTTTCGACTTGAACGTTAGCTTCCCTCCCGGTTCAGGTAACGCCGCGGGCGATTATTGGGGCCTGGACACCGTCGGGAACAAGGTCTACACCGCCTGGACCGACACCCGCAACGGCAACCAGGACATCTACACGTCGGTAGGCGTTCGTTTCGAGGGCT
>JBJMMB010000267.1:0-17543 GCA_045805005.1 Chloroflexia bacterium | reverse complement strand
CTGGTGTACATGCGTGCCCAGTGTGTCGCGCAAAGCCTTGTGCAAGAGGTGAGTGGCTGTGTGGTTGCGCATGGTATCCCAGCGCACGCCCCCTGGAACGTCCATATGCACTTCGGCCCCTGTCCTCAGGGTGCCTTCGAGGATGGTGCCGCCGTGGACGATGACGCCGCCGACCGGCCTGCGGGTATCGGTTACTTCCATGAGGCCCCCCTCCCAGTGGAGGGCGCCCTTGTCGCCTATCTGGCCGCCGCCCTCGGGGTAGAAGGGGGTCTGGTCGAGGACCACTTCGACCTCCTGGCCTTTGGAGGCTTCGATGACGATCTGTTTGTCGCGGATAATGCCGAGGACCTTGCCCGTGGTGTCGAGCATGGAGTAGTCGTAACCGAGGAAGCGGGTAGGCTCGGGGGAGACACGCTGGTAGATCTCCAGGTTCTCGCGGTCGCCGGGCTTGAAGGTGGTGGCGGCCTTGCTCTGCTCGCGCTGGCGGCTCATGGCCTCGTCGTACTGCTCGTTGCTGACCTCAAGGCCGCGGGCGGCGGCGAGGTCGACGACAAGCTCTTTGGAGAGGCCGAAGGTGTCGTAGAGCTTGAACATCTCGTCGCCGGGGAAGGTTTCGCCGGGTTGGAGGCCGAGGGAGGAGGCGACCTGGTCGAACCGTGCGAGGCCGGCGGTGAGGGTGCGGCTGAATAGCTCCTCTTCGGCCTGGATGGCCTTGAGGATGAAGTCGCGGCGCTGGATGATCTCGGGGTAGACGTCGCCCATGATTTCCATAACCGTCCTGGCTATCTCGCCGAGGAAGGGTCTATCGAGGCCGAGGCGACGGCCGTGGACCATTGCGCGGCGCATGATACGGCGGAGTACGTAGGAGCGCCACTCGTTGCCTGGGAGGACGCCCTCGCCGATGAGGAATGTGGCGGCGCGGCCGTGGTCGGCTATGACGCGGTAGGAGGCGATTTGGCGCTCCATCTCCTCGGGCGACTGGCCGGTGAGGCGGCGGGCGGTGTCGATGATGGGCACGAAGAGGTCGGTTTCGTAGTCGCTGTGGACGCCTTGCATGACGACGGACATGCGCTCGAGGCCCATGCCGGTGTCGACGCCGGGGTGCTCCAGGGGGACGAGGGAGCCGTCGCCGGGCTGGTCGAACTGCATGAAGACGAGGTTCCAGACCTCGAAGAAGCGGTCCTCGTCGGTGGCGGGGTTGTCGTTGTCTTCGCCGCGCTCGGGGAAGAAGTCCCAGTATATCTCGGTGTTGGGGCCGCAGGGGCCGGTGGCGCCCATGCTCCAGAAGTTGTCCTCGGCGCCGCGGCGGGTGATCTTGTGGGCGGGCACGCCAGCGACCTCCTGCCAGAGGTTGAACGATTCGTCGTCGTCCATGTAGACGGTGGGCCAGAGGCGGGAGGGATCGAGGCCGAAGCCCTGGGTGAGGAGCTCCCAGGCGTAGGCTATGGCTTCGCGCTTGAAGTAGTCGCCGAAGGAGAAGTTGCCGAGCATCTCGAAGAAGGTGTGGTGGCGGATGGAGGGGCCGACGTTTTCGAGGTCGTTGTGCTTGCCGCCGGCGCGCATGACCTTTTGAGAGGATGTGGCGCGCTTGTAGGGGCGGACCTCGTTGCCCAGGAAGACGTCTTTGAACTGGACCATGCCCGCACTGGTGAAGATGAGGGTGGGGTCGTTGGAGGGGACGAGCGAGGAAGAGGGCACGATGGTATGGCCGTTGTCGGCGAAGAATTGCAGGTAGCGGGTGCGTATCTGCTTGCTGGAAAGGTATTCCATGAAGATAGAGTCCTCCTGGGCGCACTCGGTAGGGGCGACGGCATGCCTCGCCCTACGAATCGTAACAATTGTACTTGGGGGGCTGAGTTAGCGTCAAGGGACTGGGGTCTGAGACCGCCTCAGCCTTGAGGTAGAGATGGGCCCTCACGCCCCCTCCCCCTCGGGAGAGGGGGAGAAGACTTGTTCCAAAAATCGACAAACAGCGGCCCGCGGGCCGCTGTTTGTCGATTTTTGGGTTTCTGATATAGGGAGGATGTGATAGAATAGGAGGGCCACGGCCTGATTTTGTGCTAGGCTACTTTTGCGTCTCTTGTTTCGTACCTTCCTGGCGTGGAGTGGCCTGGACGGATGTAGCGCGTCAACTTTATTAGGTCTGTTGGGAGGAAGTTTGCCGGCCGCGAAGGATATGCGTAGGGGCGGGTCTCCGTGCCCGCCCTGGCGGTTTTTGCTTGGGGCGCTCTTGGTTGGGTTGTTCGCTTTTGTGTTCATCCCTGGGACCAGTGGGGTCGCAGGACTGCGGCAGACGATGGACGATGGACGATGGACGATGGGGGTTGATCAAGCGGTACCCTTACCCGCATCGTCCATCGTCCATCGTCCATCGTCTGTTTCGGTGGCGACTAATACTCCGGCTTGCGGGTTGGCCTGGCGGCAGGTGAGCATACCGCTGCCGGTGGGGCAGAGCGAACTGGATGGGGTGGCGGGACTTGGCCCGAACGATGTGTGGGCGGTGGGGTCGTTTGGGAACGGGACCGTTACCCAGACGCTGACGATGCATTGGGATGGTAGCCAATGGAGCATCGTGCCCAGCCCTAACGTTGGCGCGAACAGTATGCTGGTCGCCGTGGCTGCGCCTGTTGGGCTTCAGGCGTCGAATGGTGTATGGGCGATGGGCTATTCTGGGGTCGCGGGGGCGAGCCAGACTCTAGTTATGCGCTGGGACGGGAGCCAGTGGAGCATCGTCCCCAGCCCCAATGTTGGTGGGACGGGGAGCAATATCCTGGAGGGCGTGGCCTTCGCCGGGGATAACGATGTTTGGGCTGTGGGGTACTCCGGCTCGACCCCTGCTTACCGCAACCTCACCGAGCACTGGGATGGGAGCCAGTGGAGCATCGTGGCAAGCCCTAACGACGGGACCGGAGATAATTTGTTGCACGCGGTCACTGCGACCGGGGCCGGCGACGTATGGGCCGTGGGCACGCATTGGCAGACTAACATCAATTTCTGGCGAACAACGGCCATGCACTGGAGCGGGAACGGCTGGAGCCTCTTTAACGTCCCACCTAGCTATGGCAGCAACTATTTCTTCGGGGTGTTCGCCGCGGCCTCGAACGATGTGTGGGCCGTGGGCGGCGAAGAAGACATGCTCTTTCACTGGAACGGTAGCGTGTGGGGCGGGGCAGGGCCGGTGGTGCCGGGCGACCTGCACGGGGTGTCGGCCAGCTCTCGCAATGACGTGTGGGCGGTGGGCAACATCACCACGAGCGGCTACTCGCCCATTTACCATTACAATGGGAGCTTCTGGCTCCCGTTCCCGGCTAACAGCGGCACCGATTTGAGGGGGGTGGCGGCTTTGTCGTCCACGTCGGCGTGTGCCGTGGGGCTGGATGGTTCAGGCCACGCGCTGGTCGAGCAGTATAGCAATCCATGCGCTGTAGTCACGAGCACACCCACGGCTGCCAACACGGCGACGGCCACGAATTCGGCAACGGCTACTAGCACGGCCAGCCCCCCGAGTACCTCCACGCTTACTCCAACCACTCTCACGTCTACTCCAACGTTAACCATGACTTCTACGCCGACTTCTACGCCGACGCCTTCGACGGTGCTGGTGGGGCACGTAGTGTGGCAGGGGATAGGGCAGCCGGACCCGAAGAATGTTGGAATTACCGGCACGCTGGTCTTGTGTATGTTTATCCCGCCGCATTCCTATGTGGTAGCGACCGACACGAGTGGCTTCTTTACCGTTACATTGGACCTGCCTTATGGCAGCTACGGCTGGTCGTTCAAGGGGCGGAAGGCGCTCTCATCCTTCGGCTCAGTCACTCTGTCGGGTGGAACCACTCAGCAGGAGATAGGATTGCAGCGGGCGGGAGACGCCAGCAATGACAACGCTGTCAACGTTACCGATTTCGCGATCCTAAGAAATACCTTCGGCAAGGGGGTTGGCGATCCGGGATACAATGAGAGAGGTGACTTCAATAATGACAATGCTGTAAACTCATCCGACTTCGCCTTGCTGAGGAGCAACTTCGGAATATCGGGGGCGTTTATTGGCTGCGGGATTCCCTAGCGTAGTGGACAGTACGTCAGGAGCATTGTATTATCAGGAGCATTGTATTAATAGAAGTATGCAACTTGAGGATTACTTCGACTTTCTGGAGCCGGACGATATACGGGTAAAAGGCACACGCACCGGCATCGAGACGGTGCTGTATGACTTCATATGTGGTAGCTAGTTACCCGAAGCCATCGCCGCGCGCTATCCATCGGTCACCGTCGAGTAGGTGTATGCGACCATAACTTACTACCCGCACAACAAAGACGCAGTGACCGCTTACCTCGCCAACTGGTTGGAGCACGGGAACAGGATGAGGGATGAGCAGGACCGCAATCCGCCACCGGTACTGATAAAGCTACGTCGCCTTGCCGCTGAGGGTAATTCTGCCAGGGCGCAGGCTAAGTGAGCGTAATTCGATTCCTGATAGACGAAAACGTCGATCCGAATCTCAGAGCCGCGCTGCACGGGCAATATCCTGAGATGACGGTCTGGCGCGTGGAAGATCCCATCGCACCTGGCCGCCCGTCTACACTTTCCTGGAATCTTTATTCTCAATCCAAGCTTGAGCATGGCGGAAACCGTTAACGATCCGGCTTTGATTTGGGGTGCTTCGTCTGCGGAAGAGTACGAGGACCTGCTCATCTATCTTCCCGTAAGCAGGTAACCAAAGACGACAGAGGGTTCTTGGCCTTGCCCTGGTAACACGAGTTGGCGAAGAGGGCAGGCAACAGGGGCCTGCCCCTACGAAATTGGGTGGTGGGCAAACAGGGGCGCGGCATGCCGCGCCCCTACGATTGTCTATGCTGAACAGCGGCGGAGGGAGGCGTAGGCGGGGCCTATGACCGTGGTTTGGAGGTGGTGGCGGTGGGCGAGGAGGATGGGGTGGCGCTCCAGGATAGCGGTGGGCCAGGAGGTGAGGAACTGCCAGGCGCGGGCGGCGTCGAAGGCGGCGTCGAAGAGGTAGTGGTCTAGTTGGCGGCCCAGACGGTGGTTGAGGTGGTCGAGGTAGTGGTTGCGCATGGTGGTGAGGGAGAGGGGGAGGCGGCCGAACCACCAGCGGGCGGAGGAGTAGAAGCAGGCGAGGTCGTATGGGGCGGGGCCAACGCCAACCATTTGCCAGTCGGCGGCGGTAGGGCAGGGGGCATGGCCGGACGAGTAGGTAGTCGGCAGTAGGCAATCAGCAGTAAGTTGTATCTGCCTACTGCCGACTACAGACTGCATACTGCCGGCTGCGATTAGGGTCTGGGGCATTTGTTGGAGCATGGCGAGCAGGGGTGACGGGTCGTCGAGGGCGATGAGCCAGGCGCGCGTTTGCTCGCGGGTGAAGAAGTGCGAGCCCCAGGGGGCAGCCTCTATTTGCAGGAGGGCGGCTCTGGCCTGCTCGGCCATGTGGTGGGCCTCGGGGCCGAGGTGGGCCCAGGTCCAGGAGCAATCGGCAGGATCGGGGGGGTGGTCCCACCAGGTGGCGTGGAGGTCGGCCAGGGCGGTGAGGGCGGCGAAGTAGCTGCAGGCTGTCCAGCCGGCGCGGGGCAGGAGCATACCGGCGGGCAAGGCTTCCATTACGAGCCAATCGCTGCCGAACACCCTGACGCGGGACTGCCTATCGTGGAGGGTCTCGGGCTGGAGAGCGGGGTCGGGGGCGGGGACGGGTAGGGTGGGTTCGCCGGAGACGTTCGCGAGGTCCGAGAGCCTGCCGGGGAGGTAGCGCCCCGCGGCCCAGCGGAGGGCCTCTATGCTGAACGGCAGGGTGATAACCAGCATAGAATGTGTCCTCCTCAGCAAGAACAGATGTGATATTTCGCGGGGCTCGAAGCAGGCGCGCGGCTTATAGCGGCGGCTTCGACGGAGCCGTATTCTAACAGACGGCTGAGGGCGTTGTCAAGCGGGATTCTTTTCATAAAGATGCCTCGCAAAGTGAGGCATCTTGATAAGAAAGTTAGCGGGAAGTGGGCCTGCGAATAGCGGCGGGCGTGAGGGCCATTTGTTTTACTAGCTCGGCGGCCTCTCGGGTGACCACGTTGGGGCGGTTGTCGTTCATGGGGACCACGATCAGGTTGGCCCCGAGCTTTTTGGCGACGGCAATACCCGGGTCGTTGGTGTCCATGACAGCTACCGTAGGTATGCCCCGGTTTATGGCTTCGCCCGCGAAGCCGTGGTCGGCGACGACGAGGTCCGGGGGCGAGGGCGCTTCGTCCAGCATGATCTCCATGGCTCGGGTGTCATGGGAGTGTAGGGCGGCGCCGGTGTCGGAGAGGAAAGCTACGGAGTTGACGGAGTCGACCACCTGGACGGTATCGCGGTCCTCGCCCTGCTGGACGATCTGGCCTGTGGCGAGGTCGAGTACACGCCCCCCGAGACGGCGGACCACGTAGGCAAGCTCAGTGTAGTAGTCGATCATGGAGCCGGGGTGGCCGGTGGCGAAGAGGACGGTGCCGCCCTCGGAGGCGACCCGCTTGAGTGCGGCGGCGGCGGCTTTGAGCCCCTTGAGGGTGGCAGAGGGGGAGATGTACCCGCGGCCCTCGGTGTAGTTGATGTCCTGGGAGCACTTGGTGATGCCCGCGATCATGCCCAGGGCTTCGGCGGGGTCGATGTGGTTGGTTTTGACGTATTCTACGACCCGGTGGATGCCGAAGGTGGCGTAGGGGTCGAGGTTGGAGAGCTTTTTGACGGCTTCCAGGTTGTTCTGGCGGGAGTGGCTTAGCTCGGGGCCGGCGAGGCGCAGCCTGGTGAGCTTTCGCTCGATGACCTGGTCTTCAATTGCCATCCGCGGTACCTCCCATACTGGGGCGCTTGGTGCGGGCGGTGATGAGTTGGGCATGAGGGGATTCTAGCCCAGGGGATGCCCGCACCATTCAGTTTTACACATCTAGGCAGAAGGCGCAAGGGCCAGGCTTATCGCGCGAGCTGCGCGCTCTTCCATGCCCGTGGATTGGGGCCAGAGAGGGAGGTTTACTATCCTGTTGTATAAATCGGAGGCGACGGGGAAGTGGCCGGTGGCGTTGCGGGCTTCGGGGAAGTAGGGGGCGAGGGGCGGGTAAAGGTTGGTTGCCGGAATGCCCGCGGCCAGTAGCTCGCGTGTGGCGCGGTCGCGCTCGGGCCTGGAGGGGAGGAGGATGCTGTATTTCGAGAGCGGGGCGGGGGAGGGGATTTCGGGGTGAGTTACACCGGAGTGGTCTAATATGTGCCTGTATTGGGCGGCGAGCGTGGCTCGCGCCAACAGTTCGTGGGGGAGGTTTTGGAGGGCGCGCAGGATGCCGGCCGGCAGGTGCTCGTCGGAATGGCGGTTTGAGGGTAGGGAATGGAGGTGAGCCGCGGCGCGCTCAAGAATGTGAGGGTCATTGCTGAGCAGAGCGGCACCACCGCCCGCGTCCGCGATTTTGCCGGGGCCGAAGCTGTAGACGGAGCAGATGCCGAGGGAGCCCGCGGGGAGGTCCGCGTAGCTGAGGCCGGTGGCCTGGGCGGCATCTTCTACGAGGATGAGGTTGTGTTCGTGGGCGAATTCGAGTAGGTCGGGCACGTCGAGCGGGTGGCCGAAGAGGGGGACGGCGAGGAGGACTCTGGTTTGCGGGCCTATCACCCGCTCGGCTGCGGCCAGGTCGAGGTTGAAGGTGGTGGGGGAGATATCGGCGAAGATGGGGCGAAGACCTGCCCAGTGTACGGCGTATGCGGGGTTGGCGCAGAGGGCAACGGGCATCAGCACCTCCGAGTTGGGAGGAAGGTCGAGGGCGCGCAGGAGGGCCAGGAGGGCGGTGGTGGCCCTGGGGGCGAGCAGGGCGTGCGTGCGCCCGGCGGTCTGCGCTAGCAGGCGCTCACATTCCGTTTTCTCAATTGAATGTTGAGAGGCGGAAGTTGGGGTTCCAATCCCCCAAGGCCCCGGCAGGGAGACCCCTACACCCCGTTTTGATTCTTGCAGGGTACCCCAAGCCCCCGGCAGGGAGGCCCCTGCACCCTCTTCACGTTTCACGTTTCACGCTTCACGGCATCCGCTACTCGCAGGATGGCTTCGAGGCTGCGGTCTACGTCTTGTTCGGTGGTGGCCCAGGAGGAGATGCTGATGCGCATGGCGGTGTGCCCTTGCCAGACGGTGCCGCCGCACCAGCAGGTGCCATCAGCCTGGATGCCGGAGACTATCCTTCTGGTCGTTTCGGGGTCGCCGAAGGAGACGAGTACCTGGTTGATGACCACGTCGTTGAGGACCTGGTAGCCCGCGGCGGAGAGACCGGCGGCGAAGCGGGAGGCGTGGCGGCAGGTGCGCTCGATCATATCGGCCAGACCCGTGCGGCCCAGGGAGCGGAGGGCGGCCCAGACCTCGACCCCGCGGGCGCGTCGGGAGGACTCGGGTACATAGTTGAGCGGCTCCCGAGCGCCCGATTGCGGGAGGTACGCGGCACTAAGTGTCATCGCGTCCTTCAGTGCCTGGGGGTCGCGCACGAAGGCCAGACCGCAGTCGTAGGGGACGTTGAGCCACTTATGGGCATCGGTGGCCCAGGAGTCGGCCTCAGCGAAACCGGCGGTGAGGTGGGCGCGCTCGGGGGCGGCCGCGGTCCAGAGTCCGAAGGCCCCATCGACGTGCACCCATGCGCCCGCTTCGTGGGCGACGGGGCAAATCTCGGCTGCGGGATCAAAGGACCCGGTGTTGACGTTGCCCGCCTGTAGGCAAAGGATGGTGGGGCCGGATAGGGCCGGGAGTTGGTCGGGGCGCATACGTCCCTGGCCATCGGTTGGCACCCTGACCACCCGATTGCGCCCGAGGCCGAGCATGGCAAGCGGCTTGAGGAGGCTGACGTGGACCTCGTCGCCCACAACGACGGTGATGGGGGGAGCCCCGAAGAGGCCGTCCGCTTCTACGTCCCAGCCTTGCCGTTGGAGGAGGGCATGGCGGGCGGCGGCGAGGCCGGTGAAATTGGCCATCGTGGCACCGGTGACGAAGCCGCCACCGCAATCCGGGGGCAGGGCCAGCACGTCGAGGAGCCAGGAGAGGGTTATCTCTTCGAGGACCGTGGCGGTGGGGGATTCGATGAAGAGGCCCGCGTTCTGGTCCCAGGCTCCGGCGAGCCAGTTGGCGGCCAGGGCCGCGGGGAGGCTGCCTCCGTTGACGAACCCGAAGAAGCGGCCCCCGGCGTTGACCACGGTGGCCGGGGAGCCTATGTCGTCCAGTATGGCCAGCACGGCGGCGGGGTCCGAGGGGCCGGGGGGCATGGGACCGCCAAGCTCCGGCAGGCGGGCAAGGGCTTCGGGCGGGGCGGCTACTGGGCGCTCGTCCAGCCCCTTCAGGTAGCGAATTGCGCGCTGGGTGGTTGAGGTCAGTAGTTCGTCCATGTGGGGGCCTCCGGTTTGGTGTTGGTGGAATTGTAACTCAAAAACAGGAGGATGGGCACCGGAGCCGCCCATTTTCCTGGCTTGAAAATTGGATCGGTCAGTGCGTGAGGGTGACCTTGCGGAGGGTGCGGGGGTTTTCGGGATCGTAGCCTTTGTGGCGGGTGAGGTGGTAGCAGAATAGCTGGGCGGGGATGGCGGCTGTGATGGGGGTTAGCCACTCGGGTTGGCCGGGGGGCAGGTGGAGACGAGCGGCGGCGAGGGAGAGGGCCTGGGGTGAGTCGGATATGACCACCAGGTCGGCTTTGTATTCGTCGCGGAGGCGGGTGAGGATGGCGAGTTGGTCGGCGAAGACCGCGCCTTCCGGGGCCACAGCCAGGACGGGGAAGCCCGGCTCGATGACGGCGATGGGGCCGTGGAGGAAATCGGCGGTGGAGTAGACGTCGGTGAACACGTAGGCAAGCTCTTTGAGTTTCAGGGCCCACTCCTGGGCGGTGGCGTAGTTGTATCCGCGGCCCAGGACGATGCAGTGGGCCATCTCGCTGTACTCAAAGGCGATGCGCTCGGCCTCGGCCTCCAATTGCAGGGCGGCACTCACCGTGCCGGGCACGCTTTCCAGGGCTGCGATGTCTGCCTGGTTGGCGCCGGAGAGGGCGACGGAGAGGGCGGCGAGGGAAAAGAGCTGGGTGGTGTAGGTCTTGGTAGCGGCGACGGCGCGTTCGGGGCCTGCGCGGAGGTCGAGGTTTAGCTCAGCGGCCTCTGAGAGGGGCGAGGCCGGGTCGTTGGTGATGGCCAGGGTGAGGGCTCCCTGGCGCCTGCCCTCGGCGATGACGCTGACTATGTCGGGGGAGCGGCCCGATTGGGATATGCCGATGACGAGGGCGTGATCGAGCCTGGGGGAGCCGCCGTACATAGTGAAGAGCGAGGGGGCGGCGAGGGCCACGGGGAGGCGGTTGCGCGAGCCGAGGAGGTACTGGGCGTAGACGCCGGCGTGATCGGAGCTGCCGCGGGCGGCGAGGAAGACGAACTCAACGTCGCGCTCCAGAACGGCGCCAGCTATCTCTCGCGCCGCGTACATCTGGGTGTCGAACCAGGTTTGCAGCACGTTGGGCTGCTCAAGTATTTCGTCTCTCAGGGCCATGTTTTCACCTCTAGAATATACAAGGCTTTTGCGCGCCGCACAAATAAGCATAGGGGGAGAGTTGGGGGACACCCCCAAGCCCCCGGCAGGGAGCCCCCTGCACCCCCTTGTGTGGGAGTAGGGAGAGTTGGGGGACACCCCCAAGCCCCCGGCAGGAAGCCCCCTGCACCCCCTTATGGGGAGTAGGGGAGAGGATTGGGGGACACCCAAACCCCCGGCAGGGGGAGCCCTGCACCCCTTATTGGTGGAAGGGGAGAGTTGGGGGCACCCCCAAGCGCCCGGTAGGGGGAACCCTGCACCCCTATGTGGGGAGAGGGAAAGAATTGGGGGACACCCCCAAGCCCCCGGCAGGGAGCCCCCTACACCCCAGCTCTAGTTGAGTGTTGAATAGGCTATCTCTCCATCTACTATGGTTGCAACCACGTGGAGCTGACTGTCGAGTAGGGTGAGGTCCGCGCGGCAGTAGAGCCCTATCCGTCCGTAGGATAGCCCGAGACCCAGGAGGGAAGCGGGGGTGAGGGTTACCGTTATGATGGCATGGTTACGGCGGCAACCTGTGAATTGCACCAGGTTGCGCACCGCCTCGTCGAGGCTGAGGACGCTGCCCGCGAGGGTGCCGTTGGGGAGGCGGACGCTCTCGCCGTCGGTGATTACCTGGTGGTCGCCCAGGAGGTAGGTGCCGGGGGGCATGCTGAGGGCCGCCATGGCGTCAGTCACAAGGTTCAGGTGGCCGGGGCCCTTGGCTGCCAGGACGAGAGATACGAGGGAGGGGTGGAGGTGGATTCCGTCGGGGATGACACCGACCGTCACGCTGGGGTCCGCGAGGAGGGCGCCGGGCAGGCCGGGTTCGCGGTGGTTCAGGGGGGGCATGGCGTTGAAGAGGTGGGTGCCGTAGGTGATGCCCGCCTGGAGGCCCGCGCGGGCCTGGTCGAAGGTGGCGATAGAATGGCCCGCGCTGATGACCACCCCGCGGGATACTAATTCGCGGACGACGTCCAGGGCGCCGGGCAACTCGGGCGCGAGGGTGACGAGCCTCACGCCCTGGTCGGGGGACCAGCCTTCTATGTCGTGGAGGCTGGGGGTACGCAGGTGGGCCGGGTTGTGAGCCCCGCGCTTTTCGGGGTTGAGGAAGGGCCCTTCGAGGTGCAGGCCGAGCGGGGTGGCTCCCGAATAGCCGGGAGGCGGCCCCTGGCGGAGGACCTCTTGCGCGGCGGCTATGGTATTGAGGGGCGAGCTTATGATGGTGGGGAGGAAGGCGGTCACGCCATATTGGGGGAGGCGGGCCCCGACTTCCCAGATCGTGGATGGGTCGGCGGTGAAATCGAGGCCGAAGGCCCCGTTTATCTGCAGGTCGATGAAGCCGGGGGCAAGTAGGAGGTCGCCGGCCGGTAAGCGCGTGGCACCGGTTGGGCAGGGCACGGCGGCGGCGGGGCCTACGGCGGCGATGCGGTCGCCGTCGGTGAGTACAGCGGTGTCGGACGGTAGGCGGCCGGGGGCGAATATGGCTTTCGGGCTGATGTAGAGCATATGCGTTATTGCTGCCTGGTGGTCGAGTGCCGGAGTTCCCGTGTTTGACAGCTTAGCACAGGGGGCGAACCTTGTCCACAGGGTAAGAGCATCATTGGAACGATGTTTGCTGTGGGTTGGTAAGATGGCTGTAGGAGGGACTTATGGACGCGAATAGACCCGAGTTGGAAGTGAAAGAGGAACGCCTCCGTGAGATGATGGAGCGGCTGGGTCTGGATGCGGTGCTGCTACGGGACCCGGCGAACGTGGCCTGGCTGAGCGGGGGCGGGAGGACGTACATCAACATCGCCTCGGAGAGCGGGGTGGGGTCGCTGCTGGTGACTAAGGGCGAGCGCTACTTGCTGACCGACGTGATAGAGGCGCAGAGGCTGAGCGATGAGGAGGGGTTCGGGAGCGGCGGGTGGCAGGTCATCGCAGAGCCGTGGCATGAGAAGCCGCGGAAGCTGGGGGAACTGACGGCCGGGCTGCGCGTGGGCGCGGATGGGTCGGGTGAGGGGCTGCTGGACGTGAAGGATGAGGTGGCGCGGCTGCGCTGGCTGCTGACGCCGGAGGAGATGGCGCGCTACCGGGCCCTGGGTACCGAGGCGGGCGCGGCGATAGGGGAAGCGGCCAGGGAGGTGCGCCCCGGTATGACGGAGTTCGACATTGCCGGCTTGCTGGCGGGAGGGGCGCACCGGCGAGGGGCGGTGCCGGTGGTGGTGCTGGTGGCTACGGACGAGCGAATGCGGAGGCGGCGGCACCCCCTGCCGACGGAGCGCAAGATGGAGCGGGCGGCAATGCTGGTGTTGTGCGCCCGTAAGCATGGGCTGGTGGCGAGCGTAACCCGGCTGGTGCACGTGGGGCCTCCGCCGGAGGAGATGCGCCGGGGGATGCGGGCGGTGGCTGCCATCGAGGCGGCGGCGGTGCTTGCGACCAAGCCGAGGGCCAGGGCAAACGATATTTTCGCCGTGATACAGAGGGCTTATGCTGAGACCGGCTTCCCGGATGAGTGGAAGCACCACCACCAGGGGGGCGCCGCAGGGTACGCCGCCCGCGACTACATCGCCACGCCCGACACGGACTACCTGGTCGAAGACGCGCAGGCGTTTGCCTGGAATCCGAGTGTGCCGGGGGCCAAGTCGGAGGATACGTTCCTCATCACGGGCGAGGGCTATGAACTGCTCACGCCCTCACCCGGCTGGCCGCAGCAGCAAGTGCAGGTGGGCGGTGTCACGATGGAGAGGCCAGACGTGCTGGAGATAGGGTAGCAGCGGCGCGCCCTAATCGGAGCCGAGCGCGTTTTCGACCGCTGCGATCAGGTCGGGGAGATGGAAGGGTTTGGAGATATAGCCCTGGGCTCCGATCTCTTCGGCCCAGCGGCGGGCGTCACGGGCGGCAGTCATGACGAGGATTGGTACCTCGACGCCTCGTTCTTTGAGGATGCGGGCGAACTCCCAGCCGTCGAGAACGGGCATGCGCATGTCCAGGATGATAAGCTCCGGGCGGGCGCGGCCAATGGCGGCGAGGCCCTCGACTCCGTTGGAGGCGCGCTCGACCTGGTAGCCCTCGAACTCGAGGATGTCGGTGACAGTAGAGAGGATATCGGGGTCGTCCTCAACGATGAGCACGGGGCCCCTCTTCTTAGTGGACGGACTGCTCTTGTCGCTCCCCTTCTGCGTCCACTGGCGCTTCGGCTGGGGTGGCTGCCGGAGCGACGGCGGGAAGGGCCACGTGGAAAACGCTGCCACCGTGGGGATGGGTGCCGTTGCCCGCGGGCCCTTGACGGCTTTCCACCCAGATACGTCCGCCGTGCTGCTCGACGATGCCTCTGCAGATAAAGAGGCCGAGGCCCATCCCGGCGAAGCGACGGTCGTCAACGTTTGTTCCTCGATGGAAGCGCTCAAAGACATGTGGTAGATCCTCTCTGGGTATCCCAATACCGGTGTCGGAGACGGTAAGATGGTTGAAGCCGTCCTCGCGCCACAGCTTCAAGTCGACCGGGCCACCGTCGGGACTGTATTTTACAGCGTTTTCAATGAGATTTTCCAATAATTGCAGGATGCGATTGGGGTCGTAGGTGCCTATGATGGGCTCCTGGGCTTCGACCGTGCAGGGGTGCCGCTCGGAGGTGTGGCGCGAGCACACGTCTTGGGCGGTGGCCAGCAGGTCTACCGGTTCGAGTTCTCCCACGAGTTTGCCTTGCTCGGTGCGGGCGGCGTCGAGCAACTCGAGGACGAGGGCCTTGAGGCGATAAGCTTCCCTCTTGAGCTTCTGGAGGCCCGCCAGGTCGGTGGGGGCGTCGGGGGAGCGGAGGGCCCGGCGCTCCAGCAACTCGGTTTGGGCCACGAGGGTGGTGAGAGGGGTCTTGAGATCGTGGGCGGCGGCGGAGAGGAAGTCCTCCTTGAGGCGGGTGACCTCCTCCCTGGCCTGGACGCGGGCAGCCTCGTCGATCAGGGCGCGGCTCTCGAGGATCACGGCTGCCTGGTCGGCTAGAAGCTGGACCAGGGCAAGGTCCTCCTCGGCGAAGACGGGGGTGTGGGGGGCGTAGACGAGCAGCACGCCGAGGCGGCGCGGACCAGCCGTGATGGGGGCGGCCAGCACGGATTTCGCGCCGTAGACCCGTTTTGCAATGGAGTAGGTGGGGTTATCGGGCGTGATGTGGGGGGCAAAGACCGGCTGCTGGGTGAGTAAGGCCCGCCCGCTTACGGCCTTGTTGGTCGGAGGGAGGTCCATGTGCTCGTCACCGAAATTGAGCTTGAGCACCTGAGCCTGTTCATCCCAGAGGGCTATGCTGGCGTTGGGGGCTCCAAGAGATGTGGAGGCTCCCTGTTCCAGCTCTTTGACGATGGACTCGGTATCGGGCAGGCGGGGCAGGCTGGCGGCGCGTCCCAGGAAGGCGCGCAATTCGGGCTCCTGCCAGGCCCGGCGCAGCACGGTCGGGGTGGCGAACCCAATATAGTAGAAGATGCCGGAGGCGAGACCCGCGAGGCCGCTCAACGGCGAGACCACATTAGAAAGAGTGGGGAAGAAGGTGGTAACCGCGACGAGGATGAAGATGGCAAAGAGCGAGGCGGACCCTGCCATCACCGCGAGCAGGCGGCGCCTTGTCACTCCGCTCGACCGGCTAGTCTCCCTGGCGAAAGCGGCGACCGAGTAGAAGAGCGCGGCGAGAAGGTATACCAGCGCCAGTGTTGAGAACCATAAAGGCTGGGGCGGGAAGAAGGCGAAATAGAAGGCGCCGGCGACGGTGAGGGCGAAGGCTACGTCGGAAGCGCGCATGAGCCAGGGCCGCACGTCCGAGAAGTCGTCCACAATCCTGAAGAGCATGTAGACCATACCCACAAGGAGCGAGCCCGAAAGCCCGGTGATTAGCGGCCCCCTCGCTATCAGACCGGTAGAGGTAGCCACGGAGAGAGCAATGCTGGCGGCAGCCGCGCCGAAGAGGAGGGCGATGTCGATGTTGGCGCGCAGGGGGCGGCGGACCGCGTGGATGGCGACCACCACGAAGATGATCAGGTAGATTATCCAACTTAGATCCTGGACGAACTGGTCAAGGGTCATTGCTCACCGCCTCCCGTTATTATATTACGTCGCGCAATGGGCGTGTAGCAGTAGCCGGACGCGCATAGAACCGTGCGCGCCGACTGACTGGCCTGTATCCTTCCGCAATCAGCGTGGATCGCGAATCCCGTCCCCTTGCCCAAATCCTCTGTCCCTACCCGCCCATGCGAACCGTACCGGAGGGCCTACCAGGCAAGAATCGCGGCGGACGCGCCTCACAAGTAGGCCCTAATAAGACCTTCTTTCCAGGGGAATTATCGACTTCTAAAGGAAGAAAGGACTAAGGATGTATTACATCAAGAATCATACCGCCGTGGACCGGCCGGGTAGCGCCCTCCCGGCGTTGTTGCCCTCAAAATCTGCCTGCAATATCTTAGTTTGGTGCCCACGGGCGCGGCATGCCGCGCCCATACGTTTCGACCTTGCTGTCCGACATTGCATCAGCCCTAGCGGGAAAGTCGCAATAGCTACTCTCCGGATATACGGACACGGCCAACCTCTTTTATCCAGACAACCCCGGAGCCGCGAAGATAATGGCGGCGGCCTTCGCGCCTGCTATGCCTCTATGGCTGAGGAGGTTCTTTTCGTCGGGGGTCAACTCCGACATCCGCCGGCCGTCGGGGAGGACGAAGAGAGGATCGTAGCCGAAGCCGCCACTCCCTTTGGGTTCGTGGGCGATGCGCCCCTCGACCGTGCCCTCTGTGACGTACTCCTCGCCGGTGGGGCTGATGAGGGCCACTACGCAGCGGAAGCGGGCGGTGCGCTCCTCGTCGGGTACGCCTTCGAGCCGCTCCAGCAAGAGCCGGTTGCGATCGGCGGCGGTGGTGTTGGGGCCGGCCCAGCGGTTGCTGTGCACGCCAGGCGCGCCGCCCATGGCGTCGACCTCGAGGCCGCTGTCGTCGCCGAGGACCCACCAGCCTGCGGCAGACAATGGACGAGGGACGCGGCCTTCGGCAGACGATGGACGATGGACGATGGACGATGGGTCTGTGGAACCGGTATCCTTACCCCTATCGTCCATCGTCCATCGTCCATCGTCATGCTGTCCGGTCTGTTCGAGGAGGGCGTAATAGAGGGCGCGAGCTTTGAGGAGCGCGTTTTCGGCCAGGGTATCGCCGGTTTCGGCCACTTCTACCCATATCTCCACGTCGTTCGGGGAGACTACGCGCACGCCCGGCACGGTCTCGAAGAGGTGGGCGTACTCGCGCAGCTTGCCGGGGTTGGTGGTGGCGATGAGGACGATGGGCATGGTGGGATTATATCATAGAGAAACCTTGCCCCTGCGAGGCCCGCGCGGGTATAATGGCCGGGCGGGGGTGCGTTGGGCGCACAGCCGCATTGTTATAAGGAGAACGATTCTTGGCAAGCACTACGCAGGATTCGGCATCGCCGGTGCCGCAGGTTGGATCCTCGGCCCTGGAAGGGGAGAGGGCGGGCACGCGCTACGCGGGGCTGGTGCTGATGTCGTTGGTGTTCATCGGCGGGGCTACCGTGATGACGGTCGAGATGTGCGCCTCGCGTCTGCTCGCGCCCTATTTCGGCACCTCGCTTTTCATCTGGGCCATATTGATCGGGTTGGTGATGATCTACTTGGCCGTGGGCTATGCCGCGGGCGGGAGGTTGGCGGACCGCTACCCGAGGGCCACGGTGCTGTACGGCATCACGGGCGTGGCCGCCTTCGCCGTGGGGCTGATACCGGTGCTGTCGAGGCCGATTCTGAGCTGGTCGCTGGAGGGGTTCGCCGGTTACTCGGTGGGCATCTTCCTGGGGTCGCTAATCGGCGTGATATTGCTCTTTTCGGTGCCCCTGATACTGCTTGGGTTCGTGTCGCCCTTCGCGATACGCCTGAAGACGATAGGGGTGGCCTCGGCGGGGGGTACAGCGGGCGGGGTATCGGCGCTGTCCACGCTGGGAAGCATCGTGGGCACCTTTATCCCGGTGTTCCTGCTGATACCCCGAATAGGCACG
>JBJMMB010000266.1:0-5719 GCA_045805005.1 Chloroflexia bacterium | reverse complement strand
CCGGAGGATATGGCCCGCATAGTGGAGCGCATCGAGCCCGCCATCCAGCGGATCCAGAGCTTGGACGACCGGGGTCTGATGCCTACCTTTTATGAACTAGCCACCGCTATCGCCTTCGTCTATTTTCATGAATGCAAGGTGGAGGTGGCGGTGCTCGAGGTGGGCCTGGGAGGCCGGCTCGACGCCGTGAACATAGTAGAGCCGGACGTATCGGTTATCACGCCTGTCAGCCTGGACCATATGGACGTGCTGGGGCATACGGTTGCCGAGATTGCGGAGGAAAAGGCGGGAATCATCAAGACGGGCAGGCGGGTGATTAGCGCGCCCCAACCACCGGAGGCGATGGAGGTGATAAGCAGAGTTGCTTATGGTCGCAGGGCGCGTCTCGACGTGGTGAGCGGAGGCGTATATGTGAGCACAAGTCACCTCCCGGAGGTCATCGCCGACGAGGAAGGGGTGCCTGCATACCAGGTGTTCACCCTGGCTTATGACGCCCTTGAGAATGCGCCCGCGGGCAAGATTCGTGTCAAACTGCCTCTGCTGGGCAGCCACCAGCAAGTCAATGCGGCCGTGGCCCTGTCGGCCGTACGCACGCTCTCCGTAGCGGGCGTAGGGGCGGACAGGAAGGCCATAGCAAAGGGGTTCGAAAAGGTCGAGTGGCCGGGAAGATTAGAGGTCATAAAGCGCGACCCTCTGGTGATCGTGGACGGTGCCCATAACGCCGACTCGATGGCCAAGCTGATGCAGGCGATGTACGACCTTTTCGAGAGGCGCAAGCTAATAGTTGTCTTCGGCACAATGCGGGACAAGGATATCGAAGGGATTGTTGAGGAGTTGGGCACCGGGCCGGGAAACATGCTGGGGCCACGGATAGAGAAGGTAATCGTCACCCGCTCGCAGAGCCCGCGGGCGGCCAACCCCGAAACGGTGGCGGGCATGGCCGCGGGCCGCGGGCTCTACGTGGAAATTAGGGACCAGGTTTCCGAAGCCCTGGCAACGGCCGTAGGCATAGCCAGGGCGGCGAGCACGGGCAGCGAGGAGGACCCTATCGTTCTGGTTACCGGGTCGCTCTTCATTGTCGCCGAGGCCAGGCAGCACTATGGGCTTGCGCCGGAGAGGGAGACGTGAAGCGTATTACGTAATACCTATTGCGTGCCTACAGAGCCTGGGTAGCAGAACCCGCTACCCTTCCTCCTCTACGTAATACGCAAGACGCAATACTTCGTCACGTCTCACCTAGATAGTAGGTCATGCTTTGCAGGGCCACAACCGGGTCTATATGGCGTATTCGCACATGCGGAGGGACTCGGACGGTAATGGGCGCATAGTTGAGGATGGCCCTCACCCCGGCGGCTACCAGGGCGTCGGCTGCTTCCTGCGCGCCGGTGGCGGGCACAGCCATGATGGCCATCTCGATATTCTGCTCGCGCAGCACCTCCGGCATATCGTGAATGGAGTGGATGGGAAGGTCGTTTATCTTCTGTCCGATCTTCACCGGGTTGTGGTCGAACAGGGCTCTGATGCAGAAGCCTTGCTGGCTGAGTCCCTCATAGTGTAGAAGCGCGCGGCCGAGGTGGCCGAGCCCGACGAGGGCCATGGGCCACTCGTGGTCGAGGCCCAGGATGGAGCTTATCTGCGCGAGCAAGTAGTCGACGTTATAGCCCTTCCCTTGCTTGCCGAACTCTCCAAAGTAAGAGAGGTCGCGGCGTATCTGGGCCGCGCTCACGCCTAGATGGTTGCCCAACTCTCCTGAGGAAACGGTTTCTATACCCTCCTCGGCCAGGAATTGGAGGCTGCGCGCATAGATGGGAAGGCGACGTATAACGATGTCGGGGATCTCCGCTTCGTCCAGGCGGTAGCGTCGTACGCCTGCTGGGGCCACGGAGCCCAGGTCAGCGGCATGGCTCCCGTTATCGAACGAATCGATCATAGTGTCTTTACGTTCTCGCGCCATCTCTCTCTCCAGTGGTCAGTGGTCAGTGGTCAGTGGTCAGTGCATACCTGCGACCACTGACCACTGACCACTAATCCCTAATACCTACATGCACCGCTACGGCCCCGAAGGTTAATTGCTTGAAGCGCACATCGCGGAGGCCGCTATTGCGCATGATGCCGGCAAGCTCCCTGGGCGGAGGGAACTTGCGCATAGAGTTTGGCAGGTAGGTGTAGGCGTCCGCGTCGCCCACAACCAGCCTCCCCAGCAGTGGCACTACCTTGCCGGTGTAGATTGCGTGCAACGCACGGGCCACGGGCCAGCGAGGGCGCCCAACCTCAAGGCATACCACGCGGCCCCCCGGCTTGACCACCCGACACATCTCACGGAACGCCGCAGGTATGTCAGTAACGTTCCTCATGGCGAAGCCTGTAGTCACGCAGTCGAAAGTAGCATCGGGAAAGGGAAGCGAGAGGGCATCGCCGCCGACGAAAAATACAGGCTCGGAGAGGCCGATGCCTTCTCGCTTGCCCTGGAGCATCATCTCGGGAGAGAAATCAACCGCTAGCACCCTGGCGCCCTTGTGCGCCAGCTCCCGAGCGATGCGCCCCGTACCGGTGGCCACATCCAGGGCTAATGCGCCGGGGCGGGGCCGGGCCTGCTTCGCCGTATAGCGTCGCCACATACTATCCTGGCCGAAGCTCATCAGGGCGTTCATAAGGTCATAGCGGTGGGCTATACGCCCGAACATGCCGCCCACATAATCGGCCTTGGCCCGCCCGGACAGAGCGGCTTGTCTGCCAAGGTCCAGGTTGGGTGTTGGCTGAAAGTCGACCTTCATAACCTGCGTGTGCGGCCGCACGGGGGTCGCGCTTACATTGTAGCGTTTTTCACATAGTGGGTCAAGATGGGTTACAGGTGTCAAGTATGAGCCCTGCACCCCTGTGTCCCTGGTATAATATGTATGGGACCTGCGCTGTCTATATTACGGGTTCTGGGGAATAGCTGTTATGTCGAGCGGTGTGATTGCAAGTCGTGAGCGGGAGCGGGGTGGGGCTTCGCTATTGCCTGAGTTGCGAAGATGGTTCGGGTTCGAGAGCTTCAATGGGAGGCAGGAGGACGTCATCTCGCAGGTGATGGCGGGGGTGGATACGCTGGCGGTTATGCCGACCGGGGCGGGGAAGTCGCTGTGCTATCAGTTGCCCTCTGTGCTGCTGCCGGGTACCACACTGGTGATCTCGCCGCTGATCGCTCTGATGAAGGACCAATACGATTCCCTGCCGCCGGACGTGTATGAGCGGACGACGTTTATCAACTCATCGCTGGAGATGGACCAGTTGTCGCAGAGGGTGGAGGATATCGTAGCAGGGAAGTACAAGTTGGTCTACTGTGCGCCCGAGCGGCTGCGGCAGCAGCCTTTCGTGGAGGCATTGCGGAGAGCGAAGATTTCGCTACTTGTCGTGGACGAGGCGCATTGCGTGTCGATGTGGGGGCATGACTTCCGCCCAGACTACCTGTTCATCAAGAGGTGCCTGCCGCTGCTCGGGCAGCCGGCGGTACTGGCCCTGACGGCCACCGCCACGCCCCAAATGCAGACGGAGATCGCCACGCAATTGGGGCGCGATTTGAAGCCGGTGGTGGCGAGCGTGTTCCGGCCCAACCTCTTTTACGAGGTAGAGGAGCTGGACGACAAGGAAGTGAAGCTGAGGCGGCTGTTGGAGGTGTGCAAGGCGGAGAAAGGTTCCGGGGTGGTGTACGCGCGGAGCCGAGAAACCTGCGAGCAGTTGGCGGCGATGCTCCGGAGGTCGGGGGTGCAGGCGGGCCACTACCACGCCGGGATGGAGGCTGCAGAGCGGGTGCGCGCCCAGGAAAGGTTCATGCTCGACCAGGTGCGCGTGATCGTAGCGACAATCGCCTTCGGTATGGGCATCGACAAGAGCAACGTGCGCTTTATCGTGCACTTCAGCCCGCCGGACACCCTGGAGGGGTATATCCAGGAGTCGGGGCGCGCGGGGCGCGACGGGCGACCCGCCAGGTGTATCCTCTTCATGTCGCCGGGCGATAAGGCCAACATCACCCGGTGGAAGCGGCAGGAGCAGATGAAAGTGGAGGAGTTGCGCGCCGTTTACCGGGAGCTGGCGCGGCAAGTGCCTGCGGGCGGGACCGGGTTCGTAAACCTGGAGCAAATCGCCACGCAGGCCGGCGCAACCGCCGGAAAGCAGTTCGACCAGACCCAGGTGCGGGTAGCCCTTAGCATGCTGGAGCGCGCCCACATGCTGGTGCGCCACCCGGATGCTCCGCGTACCGTGAACATTTCGATGGCGCGGCAGGACGTGTCGCGTAGAGAGGTGGCGGGTTTCAGTTCTACGCTAGCGGAAGCCGCAGGCGCGGGGTATGCTCCACCGCAATCAGGTGACGCGGAGTACACGAGCTTCTTAAGGGCGGCCGGCATGCATGGCGACGACTATACAAGGCGGGATACCTCGGTGCTTGCGCAGGAGATGGGGATAGGGCCGCACGAACTGGAGCAGCGCCTGCTGGCTTGGAGCGAGCAGGGGTGGCTAACTTACAGGGGGGAGCGAAGCAGCGCGGTGGTGGAGCGGTTGCGGCCGCCGGAGGACGCGGCGGGGGCCATCAACAAGCTGCTGGAGGACCAGGACCGGGCGATGCAGTACCAGGTTGACCGGATGCTGGACTACGCCGGTGGAGACGAATGCAGGCACCAGATGCTGGCAGGACACCTGGGAGAGAAGATCGAAGAGTGCGGCACGAGCTGTGACTACTGCGCCCCACGGGAGGACCGTCCCCAGGCAAGCGCAGCGGATATACCTGACCTGCCCGAGAATCCGGGACAGGTGATAGTGGAGTGCCTGGATAGCTTCCCGTTCAACGTGGGGAAGCCGAGCCTGGTAAAGGCCCTGACAGGCTCCGCGGCGAGCAACATCACGGCGGACAGGGTGCGGCACTTCGGGGCGCTGGCCGGGGCCACTCCGAGCGCGGTGTCGCGGGCCATCGACGAACTGGTGAAGCGGGACTACCTGGCTTTTTTCGAGAGCGCGGACGGATTCAGACTGATCAAGATAACCCAGGAGGGTTATGACGGAGTGCCGGTCGGGGCGGTGGTGCTGAAGGGCAAGAAACCGAAAACCCCGAAGAAGCGCGATAAGGTGGAGGAAAAGCAGCGAGAGCAGACGGCGCGGATCAAGCAGGCCTACGCGGCCACGGCGCAGCCGGTGGACACAGACCGCGAGCCGACACCACAGGAGGCGGACCTGTTCGAGAGGCTGAAGGCGTGGCGCAGAGTTGCCGCGAACCGGCTGGGGCTGCCGCCCTATATGGTGTTCCACGATAAGACGCTATGGGCAATCGCGATGACAAAGCCTACAACGCCCGAAGAGTTGCTAGCCCTGAAGGGCGTGGGCCGGGGGCACGTGGAGAAGTATGGGGCGGACCTGCTGGAGCTTGTCGCACAGGAATAGGGAAATAGACAAACACCACAAGAGCCTCTGACGAGGCTCTTGTGGTGTTTTATTGCATACGCTATGGCTTGATGATTACGCTGCGGGTGCGTGCGAAGTATGCGGCTACGCCGACCAGCGCGACGAAGATGATCAGACTGGTGAAGAACAAGCCAAGGAAGCTGGCAACGACCTGCAACAGGAAGGTGAAGGCGAAGACCAGCACCGTGTTGACCCGTGCCAGGCGCCATATCTCGCGGTCGGTGGAGTCGATCACAGGGAAAACCTTGCGCCCCAGAACATTATTGCCCCAGACGGCTGCGCTCTT
>JBJMMB010000265.1:0-7270 GCA_045805005.1 Chloroflexia bacterium | reverse complement strand
CTGCGTTCGATGGGCGTATCGAAAATCAACCACGACGATCTGGCCTTTATAGGGCAACTTCTTGAAGAGGGCAAAGTCGTACCCGTCATAGAAAGACGTTACCCACTAGAGGACGTGGCTAAAGCCATGAGGTATCTTGCGGCAGGGCACGCCAGAGCAAAAGTCGTGATAACGGTGCTTCTCACTTTTCTGTGATAGCGCAACCCACCGCTCCGCTGCCTGTCCCTTGTGCTCTACCCTCTCCCGCCATGTCCACAGCCACTACTCGCGCTCGCCCGCCGACCTGCCCTGAGCAGGAAGACGACATACTGGCCAGACTATTACAGAATATTTGTGCTATAATAACCTCCTGAAAAGGCGTAACTGCGCCTCTACCTGGAGGTTATTACATGGCTGGCATCGAATCCGGTTTCCCTGACTTTGACGCGCTGTGGGACTACTATAATCCTTCCGAAACGGAGGCGCGGTTCCGCACGCTTCTTACCACCCTCGATACGTCTCAGGACCGTAATTATCATGCACAATTCCTCACTCAGCTGGCCCGCGCACAGGGTTTGCAACGCAATTTTGAGCAGGCACACCGAACGCTCGACCAGGCCGAAGCTTTGCTTACGCCCGATATGGCGGTAGCCCGGGCCCGCTATCTTTTGGAGCGGGGCAGGGTATTCAACACATCGGGTAGTCGTGGTGATGCTCGCCCATTCTTCCTGGAAGCTCTTGCTGCCGCGCAAGAAGCGGGTGCACCGGCAGAGGCAGATTACCATGCGGTGGACGCCGCGCATATGCTGGGCATAATTGAGCCTCCGGACGAAGCATTGGAGTGGAATCTGAAAGCAGTGGAAATGGCCGAACAGAGTGAGAACAGTCGTGCGCGAACGTGGCTGGGCGCTCTCTACAACAATATCGGTTGGACTTTCCACAACCAGGGCAAATATGAGCAAGCGCTGGACGCTTTCCACAAATCGTACGACGCCTGGAGCGCCAACGGCACGGCAAAGGATGCCAGGATTGCGCGCTGGTGTATCGCCAGGACGCTCCGCTCGCTCGGCAGGCTTCCCGAAGCGCTCCAGGCCCAGCAACAGATCGTCGCCGAAGCCGAAGCCGCAGGCGATGAGAGTGGCTATGGCAACGAAGAGATAGCGTTATGTCTGCTGGCGCTGGGACAACCGGAGGCGGCGCGCCCCTATGCGCAAAAGGCGTTTGTAATCCTCTCTAGAGATCCGTGGTTTCCCACCGACGAACCGGAGCGCCTGGAACGCCTCCAGAAGCTGGGTGCACAGGCAAGCCAATAATCGAGCACTGCCCACTAACAACTCATTTCAAATCTCCAACCCTCCGCAAACAAATAAGCAAGCAGGCCGTGTCTACAACTGCCTGAAACATACCTCGTTTCCGCTCATATCGATAGCTCGGTAGCGCAGCTTCCGGTATGACTTGAGCCAGACCTTGGTTCGTTCCACGAAGGCCCGGGGCCCGGACGAAGGCCTGGGGCCCGGAACTTGAAACTGCTCTTCGCCTCTGTTATAAAGCCTCATACCTATCAGAATTTACGATAAAAATTCGAGAATTGCTTTCCTGGCGGCGGTGTTAGAAAATTGTCTACACAAGTAATGAACAAGAACAAACTACCGCAATCAATCAGGCTACCCCGCAATGCGGCCCTCCTCGTGCACCAACTCGTGCAGCAAGAAGCTGCTCGCACCGGGAAGACAGAGCAAACCGAGCAACAGGTGGTGCACTTCGCCCATTCTGCTTGCAATCTGCTACCGCCAGGTACCCCAGGTACTACCATCTCGACAAGCGGTTGCAAACCACAGGCGGAAGAGGAAGGAGCCCCATGCTGAGGCAGGTCGCGGAGGGTGTGCTGATCCACCAGAGCGAGTTCATGCAGAGCAACGCCGTTGTCGTGCAAGGTCGGGCCGGCGTGTTGCTCATCGACCCCGGGATACAGGGCGACGAAATGGTCACCCTCGCGAACGACCTTCGCGACTTGGGCCAGCCCGTTGTGGCAGGGTTTTCTACGCATCCGCATTGGGATCACCTGCTCTGGCACGCCAGGCTCGGCGAAGCGCCTCGTTACGGCACAGCCCGCTGCGCGGCCATTATCCAAGCTCGGCTGTCGGACCCGAGTTGGAAGGACTTCGTCACCGGGCTGATACCGCCGGACATCGCCGAGCAGGTACCGCTGGACCTGTTCGGCCTCATTACCGGTCTGCCCGCCGAAACTGCGCGGATTCCCTGGGATGGCCCTCAAGTCCGGATTATCGAGCATCAGGCGCATGCCCCGGGCCATGCGGCGCTGTTGGTCGAGGAGCGCGGCGTTCTCGTTGCCGGCGACATGCTTTCTGATATCCTGATTCCGTTGCTCGACCTGAACGCCGCGAACCCGATTGAGGACTACCTCGCCGCGCTGCGGCTGCTCGAGGGCGTGGCGGACGACGTCGATGTCCTCGTCCCGGGTCACGGATCCGTCGGCGGGGCTGATCAGGTACGCGCACGGATCGAACAGGATCGCGCGTACGTGCATGCCCTGCGTGACGCCGGTGTTCCTAGCGACCGTGTTCCCAGCGACCCGCGGGTCGGCCCATCGGCCACGTTCGGCAAGGATTGGCTGCCCGGCGTGCATGAACGGCAACTACAGCACCTCGCCCGAAGAAGAGAGCGCGACGGGAGCGACGGGAGCGACGGGACGCCCGGATAGAGACATCGCAGTAGGAATGCAAAGGGCGCTGGATTCGGCAATCGGTTCAGGCAGCGACGTAGTCTACACGCAGAACCCTGATACCCACCCAATCCGAGCCGTCAAAAGAGAGGCGGACTCCCTCACAGTAGTCGCATGAAGCCTCAGTGGTGGTATGCTCTCCTGTAAGCATGCAGCCCGCCGCACCCGCTTCAATTATGCCCCCGTGCGAGACAAGCAGGGCGCTGCCGCCTTCGGGCACGGCTTCCACGATCTTGAGCCAGCATGCCGCCTCCTGCTGAGCGAACTGGGCCGCCGCCCCTCCAAGACCCACCGCTCGGCCCCAGGCAGCGTACCCGGCGTCCCACGCGACCTCGCCTTCCACTTCATCATCCTGTTGCGGAAACATGCCGGACTGCTCGTCCACTGCAAAGCCCATGGCGATAGCGGTCTCGAAAGCCCGCGGCGCGAGGGTTGACACCACACGCTCGAAATGACCCATCCCTTCGCCCACCCGCCGAGCAAGGTCTACGCCCGCCTGAGATAGATGCTCGCCAGGCTTGGTGCGCATGGTATGGCGGCGAACTTCCAGGTAACGCATTTGTGTATCCTCCTGCTGATTGTCTGGATGGATGTTACCACCCCCTGTAAATCCCATCCTTGGCTGGCCCCCATCCCACCGAGGCTGAGTTCCCCGGGGGACGGCCACACCCCCGCTGCCAGTCCGCGCAGGCGGACTTCGCTCCCCTGTTGCCCGCATCTTTAGATGCCGGGCGGGCTGTTCACAATTTGTTAACAGCACCTTCGTATGATAGGCAAAACGAACGCAACGGCAACTATCCGGCCAACCCGGCCATATTGCCAGGCGTCGAATTGTACCTCGGGGCAGCGTGAACGAGCGCCGAGCAGGGTAAGCAAGAGGTCTCGTAAAAAGACCAGGACATTTCGGGAGGAGTAAAATACACATGAACCGCAGACCTATTCAAATCATCGTGTTTATGTTAGCAGTCCTGGGCGCGAGCGCGGCAGGGGCCTTGTTCTTCGGCTCGCAGGCCCAGGCCGGCGCGAACACCGCCCATACACCCCCTGCTCATACCAGCCCCCAACAGGCCCCGAGCTTGACGTGTGGCTCGGCCACCTTTGCCCCGGCGCAGAACTACGGTGTGGGCATCAACCCCCTCTTCATGGCCGTAGGGGATCTAAACGGCGACGGCATACAAGACCTGGCTACAGCAAACCTCAACTCAGCCAGCGTCTCCATACTGCTGGGCACGATCACAGGCACCTTCGGGGTAGCCACCAACTTCGCGGCGAGCGTAGCCCCTGATTCCGTGGCGCTGGGCGATTTCAACCGCGACGGCAGCCTGGATGTGGTCGTGGGGACCAACGGCTCCACCAGCATATCCATCCTACTGGGCACGGGCACCGGCTCGTTTGGGGCCCCCACCTCCTTCGGCGGGACGGGCCTGAACCCCGTATCCCTGGCGGTCGGAGACTTCAACCGGGACGGCAAGCTAGACGTGGCTACGGCCAACGAAGGCGCCGCTACCATATCGGTGCTGCTGGGTACCGGCACCGGCTCCTTTGGGACAGCTACGAACTTCGGCGCGGGCTTTCGCCCTTACTCCATAGCGGCCGGCGACTTCAATGGAGACGGCATTCAAGATCTGGCTACGGCCAACTTCAGCTCCGACAACGTATCGATCCTGCTGGGCACGGGCACCGGCTCCTTCGGCGCGGCCACCAACTATGCTACTCTCGCAAGCCCGCGATGGGTGGCGGTAGGCGATTTCGACGGAGACGGCAAGCAAGACCTGGCGGCGGCCGACTACAACTCCAACAGCGTATCGATCCTGCTGGGCACGGGCACAGGCTCCTTTGGCGCGGCCACCAACTTCACCGTGGGCACAAACCCCATATCCGTAGCGGTGGGCGACTTCAACGGGGACGGCAAGCAAGATCTGGCTGCGGCCAACTTCGGTACCAACAACGTATCGGTGAGGCTGGGCACGGGCACCGGCTCCTTTGGCGCAGCCACCACCTTCGGCGCGGGCACCGGCCCGGCATCGATAGTGGTGGGCGACTTCAACGTGGACACCAAGCAAGACTTGGTCGTGGGCAACTTCAACGGCGGCAACGTATCCGTCCTCCTGGGGAACTGCGTGCCGGTGTGCACGGTGTTCACCTTTGCCCCGGCGCAGAACAACGCATTGGCCGCGGGCACTCTGCCCCAGGGTATGGCCATAGGGGACTTCAACGAGGACGGCATACAGGACCTGGCTACGGCCAACTCCGGCGCCGCCAACGTATCCATCCTGCTGGGCACAGGTAGCGGCACGTACGGTGCACCCACTAGCTTCCCGGTCGACGTTAGCCCTTCCTCCGTGGCCGTGGGAGATTTCAACAAGGATGGCAACGTCGATTTGGTTATGACGGACCTCACCGCCGGCTGGGTATCGGTCGTGCTGGGCACGGGCACTGGCTCCTTCGGCGCGGCCATCCACTCCACTTTGGGCATGCGCTCCTACTACGTGGCCGTAGCCGATTTCAACAGGGATGGCAACCTCGACCTGGCCGTGGCCACCGAAGCCGCCTCCCCCAACGTATCCATCATGCTGGGCAACGGCACCGGCTCCTTCGGGGCACCTACCTCCTACGGTATGCTGGGCATCCAATCCGTGGCGGTGGGGGACTTCAATAGAGATGGCAAGCCGGACGTGGTTACGGCGAACGACGACGCTACCAACAACGTAGGCGTACTGCTTGGCAACGGCGACGGCACCTTCTCCGTTGATAGGCTCGACGCGGCCCAAAACGCCAAATCAGTGGCGGTGGGGGATCTCAATGGCGACGGCTATCAAGACCTGGCCGTGGTGATCCCTGGCTCCAACACTGTGGCCATCATGGCCGGCAATATCCCCGGGACCTTCTACACGATAAACTCCGTCGCGGTGGGCACCAGCCCCAGCTCGGTCGCGATAGGAGACTTCAACAGCGACGGCAAGCAGGACCTGGCCGTGACGAACAACAACTCCAACAACGTATCCCTCGCGCTGGGCACGGGTAACTACCTCTTCAGCGCAGCCACCAACTTCGCGGTGGGCACCCAACCCAAATCTGTGGCAGTGGGGGACTTCAACCGCGACGGCAAGCAGGACCTGGCTACGGCCAACTACGCCTCCGACAACGTATCCATCCTGCTCAATACTTGCGCGCCGCCTACGGCCACACCTACTAACACCTCCACGCCCACCCGTACGCCCACCTACACTCCAACACCGTGTACCGTCACAACACCGGTGAACGAAGGCTTCGAGAGCGGACTGGGCGCGTTCGCTTCGAGCGTGCCTACCTGCGTGCCGGGGGGCTGTGGCTGGGTAATCACCGGCACCACCCACTCAGGAGTGGGGGCGGCCTTCGCCCCCAACGTTGCCAACATATCCGACCAGCGCCTGACCACCATCAACCCCATCGCCATCACCGCGGGCGCTAGCCAGGCAACCCTGAGCTTCTGGCACCGGTACGGTTTCGAGCAACTTAACGGGACGTTCTACGATGGCGGCGTGCTCGAAGTATCTACCGATAGCGGCACGTCGTGGCTCACGCCTACCTTCACGCTTGGCGGGTATGGCGGCACAATTGCCGGTACTTTCTCGAACCCGCTGGCCAACAGGTCGGCCTGGGTAGGTACATTAGGCTCCTACGCGCAAGTCGTGGCTAACCTCTTACCGTATGCAGGGCACAGCATCATCTTCCGCTTCCGAGAGGGCACAGACAATTCGAATGCAAGCACCGGCTGGCGAGTGGACGATGTCGTGGTCAGCATTGGCATCACGTGTCCCACCAATACGGTCACCAACACACCCACCAGCACACCCACCAGCACACCCACCAGCACACCCACCAGCACACCCACCAGCACACCCACCAGCACACCCACCAGCACCTCTACAGATACGCCCACCTTTACGTACACACCAGGTCCCACGGACACGCCAATTCCCAATTCCACTTACACCGCCACTGACACGCCCACCACAACCACCACGCCCACAGCCGCACCCACCGACACACCCACACCCACGCCCGCGGGAGTAATCGTTGGCCACGTGACCTGGCAGGGCATCAACCAGCCCAACTCACACAACGCCGGCATCACCGCCACCCTCACCCTCTGCGCGAGCGGCACCCCTACCGGCTATAGCGTGAGCACGGATGCCAGCGGCTACTTCACGGTGACCACCGGCCTGCCCGATGGCTCTTACAACTGGAAGCTCAAGGGCCAACTAAACCTTGCCAACTCCGGCTCGCTCACCCTGGCAGCTAACGCCCCCTCGATAGACATGGGTATGGAGAGGGCAGGGGACGCCACGGGGGACAACCTGGTAAGTGCCCAGGACTTCTCGCTCCTGAAGGGCACCTTCGGGAAGCAAGCCACCGACCCGGGCTACGACGGCAGGGCCGACTTCAACCGGGACGGGGTGGTCAACAGCGGGGACTTCAGCCTGCTCAAAGGCAGCTTCGGCCAGGGAGGGGCCTCGCTCACCTGCCCTTGATCGGTACGAGTGGCTAGTGGCTAGTGGCTAGTGG
>JBJMMB010000264.1:0-4011 GCA_045805005.1 Chloroflexia bacterium | reverse complement strand
CTTGAGTACAGACTTTCGTTAGCCGGCTCGGTACTCGGTACTCGGTACTCGGTACTCGATTGCTCCTCAGCGCCTGGCTGCGCCTGGCTCTCGTCGCTCAATTCGTGGCTTCCATTGCCGGAGGCCGGGGCAGTCGCCAGTAGCGGGAGCGCAGCGACGGCGGTAGTAGGCTCACTGCTTACTGCCGGCTGCCCACTGCCCACTGCCGGCTGCTCGCTGCTTACTCCCTTCTGTTCGCTACTGACTGCTTCGCCCGGATCGGGGCCTTCGATGGGGGGCGTTGTGGTTAGCTCCCAGACGACGAAGGCGAGGGCGAAAAGCAGGAGGGAGGCTATATACATCAGCCAGGAGCCGTTGTTGACCCACCAGTTCTGCGCGGTGCTGGCCGGGTCAGCTGTCTTGTTGAGAGCCATAAAGGGGGGCACCGCGACGATGGCGCATACGATTGCCAGGACGAGAGGCACGATGAAGAGGATGCGCTTGCGCCCCATCGCACGCAGGTTCTTCACGAATACCGAGGGGCCCGCGGGCAGGAGAGCGCGCGTGGGCCACATGGCCAGACCGAGGAGCAAGCCCGCGGCGGCGAAAAGCTGCCAGGTGAGGATGGGCGGCTCCGGCGGCATGCCGGTCGGCGCTGTGCGCGCTTCCTCAACGAGCTGCCCCGCCCGGATCGCCAGGAGCAAGGCTGGTATGGCGAGGAGCCAACGAGCACCGGCGATGCCCCCAAGCACCCGGAGTACGAGTGGCCGCTTCTTGGTAGCGGGGACGAGCACGGCGGCCCCAACCGGTGGGCGCACAGGTCTGCCCGCTATAGGGGAGGGCTCGTCAGACATCACGAGTACAGGACCCATATCCGTAGGGCTATCCACCGCGTCTATTGTTGCCACGGCAGATGTGTCCTGATTCAGAACGGCGTCGGAGGCACCAGATACCAAGTGCGCCTCAGGTTGATCGGCTACTTGGTACTCGGTACTCGTCACTCGGTACTCGTCACTCGGTACTCCCGACTCGGCGCTCGGCTCGAGTACCGGGTGCCCGTTGGCGTCCGGAGAGGGCGGGTGGACTTCGGTCGAACCGGCCAACTCCGCCACGCTGGTGGGAATCGCTGCTTCAGGGCCGGGGTTATCTTGCTCGACCTGCTCCGTGTGCTTCTCCTCTGTCTCGTCCATGCGATCCTTTCCCAAAATAGCTATTTACGAATTACCAACTGCGAATGGTGATGTGTACAGGCTCGAAATCAACTCGTAATTCGTAATTCGTAATTCGTAATTCGTAATTATTTAAGTCCGGTCGGTCACCGGAGCCCACTTGCTGGCGATCCGCCGTAGGGCTTCCAGGTCGGAAATATAGCTTTCGAGGTATCCGCAGTTGAGGCAGACGTAGTTGTCAAGAGCCACCTGGCGCGGGTATATTCCGCCGGATACCGGTATAGTGTTGCTGAAGTATGTGCCCTGCTTGTTCGGCAGGTATGCTCCCGACCGCACGTCAAATGACCCGCATTTAGGGCACTGGCCGCTTTTCATCGTATTTGCCTTTCCTGGGTGCCGGGCATGTTTGATAACGCATACAACGCATTGCGTATTGCCTGCATCCCAGCTTGGGTAGTAAAACCCACTACCCTCCCCCCTCTACGCAACACGCAATACGCAATAAGTAAATATACCACTATTTGCCGCCTGTAGGGGTGAACACCTGGGTGGACGCGCTGCGGTCGAGCACGTAGACCCGCTCCCCCGGACCCATCGCGATACCGCTGGGGCCGCTGAATTGGCCGGGGTTGGTCCCCTGGCTCCCGAAGAAGCTAATGACCCCCGTGGCCGTGTCGAGCACGGTCACCCTCTTCCGCTCGGGGTCGCTCATATAAACCCTGGCCCCATCGGGGCTTGCCGCCAGCCTGCTCCCCCCGTCTTCCCGGCCCACGTCTATGTTCCATTGGGCGGTGATAGTCCCCTGGCCGTCGAGTTGCACAATCCTGTTGTTCAAGTCTATCGCGTAGATGACGTCCGGCACGCGTGCAGGCACCGCCACGTCGAGGGGCTGGTTCAGGGGTGCGTATTGCGGTTTGCCGTCTGACGGTCCTGCGTCGCCCTTGAATTCGATGGCCGGGCCTGTGGGGTCGCCTCCGGGCAACTTGAGCAGGCGGTTCCGCCCGGTGTCGGCAATATACAGGTCGCCATTGGGGGTGGCGCCTATGCCGTTCGGGCTGTAGAGGCCGAACTGGGTAGCGCTTATCATGGCGCGGAACTCACCTGAGTTGGCGAAGATCTGCACTCGGCTCGCGCTGTCGAGCACGTACACCTGGCCGCCCGCGCCCACGGCAACGTCCGTGATCTCGATGAGCTCGCCCGGCAGGGGCTTGTCTTCGGCGCCAGGAACAGGGGTGGCGACGGCCGGCTTGCCGAACGTTCGGAGCAGCTTGCCCCCTTTGTCGAAGACGGCGACCTTATGGTGGCCGCGGTCCCCCACGTAAAGGTTGCCCTGGTCGTCAACCGCTAGACCGCGGGGCTGGGAGATCTGGTCTCCCAGCGCGATGTTAGCGTCGGGGGCCAGCGCGCTGGGCGGGGCCGCGTACGCCTGGAGTGGCGCGGGAGGCGGTGGTGGGTTGGGCAACGATGGGGCTATCCAGCTTCGCTGCCTGGGGGTGAGCACCGTGGCGGGCACGAGGGCGCGGCCCGAGCCGGGCGGGGCCCAGTACCATTCGAGTTCGGCCGGGCCGCCTCCCCACTGGTAGCGTATGTCCACACTGTGGGGGCCGGTCTTGAGATCGATGTGCCCCTCGGCCTGGTTGGGACCGCCGGTTGCGGGGTTGTTGACGACCAATGTGCCGTCTATGTACACGGCGCTGGGGCCGTTGGATTGCGTGTCGAAGCGGTACGTCCCGTCGATGGGGGTCTGGAGGGTGCCCTGCCAGCGGGCGGTAACCGCCTCCTGCCCCAGGGAGGTGGTGGCCTCGCGGAAGCCGAGGGAGGGGTCGCTGCGCACAGTGCTTATGGGCTGCTCGCCGAACGGGTTGGTAGCGGTGAGCAGGTCGGGTGGCGTGATGGCTCCAATCTCGCCGCTGAGGCCGCCCGTCGGCCCGTTGTACAGGTAGTTGGGGGCTATGGGAAAGGTGTTGCTTCCGGCCCCCGCCCAGGTAAGTGTAATCGTGTCATCGGCCTTGTTGAGGGGGCCGGTGAGGCGGAAGCTATGGATGCCGCGGGCTAGGGTGACGTCGGCCTGGGAGATGACATTGCCGGGTGCGCCGGGGGCATTTTCGAGAGCCCGCTTGCCGTCTACATCCAGGCTGGTGCCGGCGGGGCCGGTGAGGTGGAGGGAGTAGAGGCCGTAGGCAGGGGCCACGATACCGCCCTCCCAGGTGGCCTGTGCGGGGAAGGTGAGCCCGGAGGGCGGGGTCCAGCCGCCCTCAACAGAGTTGCCCAGCGTCCGCTCCCGGCGGGTGATGTTCCCCTTCTGAGAGTCGGAGTTGGCAGGCGGATCCTGACCCCCGACCCCTGACCCCTGCTCTGGTAGGTAGCGTTGACAGCCTGCGATTGGGCGATCTGCTCCCGGCTGACTTTGTAGGAGGTGAAGTAGTCTCCCCCGTCTGGCCCTTTGACGACTTCCTCTTTGCCGCCGGGGTAGAAGAGCCGGATGAGAGGCAAGTACTGCATGTTGGACGGGTAGATCATGAAGGCGGCGCCCTTGCCGTTGTTGTCTGTAATGGGCAGATCGTCTATGGGCACGGCCACATCTTCGCCTTCCACTCCTTTCGCGGCAAAGCGAGTGCTGCCGTAGGTGAAGTAGATGGCATCGGGGCCTATGCCCAACTGGTATGCCTTGTAGTCCTGGCCGAGCGCCTGAGCGTAGCGGGCCTGGACGGTGGAGAGGCAGTAGGGGCACAGGGAGGCGTAGTGCTCGAAGTATTCGTGATAGCCGCCCACGCCGAAGAATATGAGGAGACCCGCGAGGGGCACGGCGGCCCAGCGGCGGGCGAGCGATAGGTTGAGAGGCCAGGCTGCGGCGAACACGCGG
>JBJMMB010000263.1:0-18683 GCA_045805005.1 Chloroflexia bacterium | reverse complement strand
TATGGCGAGACGCTCGCGGCCCACTTCGTCAAGTTCCTGCGCCCGCAGGTGCGTTACGAAGGCCCGGAGCCGTTGATAAAGCAGATGGAGGTTGACGTGGCTCAGGCGCGGTGAGTGCTTGGGGACGTGAAACGCCAGGCGTGAAATCCGATGTGTAACGCCCTGCGTATACTATAACGAGAGATAAATACACAGGACAAAAATGGTGTGTCCGCTCCTTCCTCCTTCTAAACAGAGACCCGCTGCCGTTCACAGGTAGCGGGTCTCTGTTTTGGTATTTGGTTTTACTTCACGAACCACCCCATCCCGGGATTGGGCCCGGTTGGTCGGGGGTAGGATTCGCGCAGCTTGCCGATGCTGTAAGGGTCTATAGGCTCGCTGGCGGCGTCGTAGAGGCCGTAGTGGAGGTGCAGCGCTCCGCCGGCTCCGGTGCTGCCCGCCATGCCGATGACCTGGCCTCGTTTGACCTCCACAGTGTGTGATTGCGAACCCAGCGGGATATCCTTGTCGATGGAGGCGAGGTGACCGTAGTAGGTGTAATAGGTGGCCCCGTTGATGTCGTGCTTGATCCACACGGCATTGCCCTGGCGAGAGGTGCAGTTGCCGCATGCCTCGCCATCTGCTGAGGCGATGACCGGGAAGGTGCGCCAGCCGCCGGAGCTGTTGACCCCGCCGTTGATGTAATCGATGCCGCCGTGGAATCCGCCACGGCCCGAATAGTACCAGCCGGAGAGGATGTTCATGCGGCTATTGGGTACAAACGGGAGGCTCAGAAAGGGCGTGGCTGCCATCTTTGCGGCGGGCCTGGCTGCGGGGGTGGCCAGAGCCGCGGGCGAGGCAAAGGGAGAGAATAGAGATATCAGGACAGCCACCGCGACAAAGGCGCGGACTACGGTGAAACGGTGATTAGCAGGCGAGAAATCGAACGAGGAACCAATGAGAGAACATATGCGGTAGAACGACGAAAAGCAAGGACGTGTCATACGCATTATAAAACAATACCTCCGGTTAGTAGCTTAATGCCAGGCGTGAGCATAAGCTGCACGCACAAAAGGCATTATACCGGCTACTATTTGGGGGAATCTAGGAAATATTGTGTTTTTAGTCACAAAATACAGTCTATTACGTAGGCGGGGGTTACTTCTTACGTAGCGCTACTGGTACATTTTCCGTAGTTAGGGCTGTTTAGTGTGATCCAATACTCTCTCGCTTAGTTCCAGGGCCAAGCAGGCGTTACCGTCTGCTTGGCCCTGGGATCCCTGTCAATGGCGCAACTCGTGCGAAGCGTGAGGGCTAGTGTATAATATCCCACTGGCTTTGAAAGGAGTTATTATATGGCATCACAATTGGACCCCACCGTATTCGGGAAAATGAACAAGATACAGCGCGTGGACGCTGCGCTGCACAACCAGCCGGTGGATCGCCCGCCCGTCTCGCTCTGGAGGCATTTCTACGAGTGCGAGCGCACCGCCGAGGACCTGGCGGGCGCGATGCTCGCTTTTCATAAGAAATATGATTGGGACTGGATGAAAGTTAATCCGCGGGCGTCCTATCATGTGGAGGGCTGGGGGGTTAAGGTTGACTACGGGCAGGGCGGGCCTAACGACCACCCCACTGTCGTTGAGTACCCTGTACACAACGCATCGGACTGGGGTAAGCTGCACCCCTTGTCTGTCTCGGAGGGCGTGCTAGACGAGCAGATAGAGGCGCTGGAGAGAATCAACGAGGCCCTGGCGGGCCAGGCATACTTCATAGAGACCATCTTCAATCCCCTTTCGATAGCTGCCGATATGGTGGAGAGCGAGCAGCAGATACTCACTGACATGCGCGACAACCCACAGGCCCTGAAGGATGCCCTGGAGGTTATTACCGAGACCTTCGTGGGCTTCGCCACCGAATGTGTAAAGGCGGGGGCCTGCGGCATCTTCTTCGCCACCACCGAATGGGCCAGCCGCGACCGGCTCAGCGAGGAGCAGTGGGAGGAGTGGGGCAGGCCGTACGATTTGCGAGTGCTCAAGGCCGTGGAGCATGCCCCCTACAATGTGCTGCACGTTTGCAAGAACCACAACCTTCTTTATTGCCTCGCCGACTACCCGGTGAAGGCCATAAATTGGGCTGTGGGGTCGCCCGGCAACCCCAGCCTGCGCGACGTGCAACTCAACACCGACAAGACGGTGATCGGCGGCTACATGAACGAGACCCTCCATTCGGGCAGCCCGGCGCATATAACTATGGAGGCTCGGTTGGCCCGTGAGCAAACAGGGGGCCGCCGCTGGATGCTGGGCCCGGCCTGCTCGATCCCGGTGGACTGCCCCGAAGCAAATATACGCGCCGCCCGCGACGCCGCCGACATGCTCCAGCGCCTACTTTAGGGATACAGGGGCCTCCCTGGTGAGGCCCCTGTATCCCTATTTTCACCATTTTCGACTTTTTTCACGCGTGGGAGAGGCAAAATGGTGAAAATGTAGAGGAGGGCTACCACCCATGGTAGCCCTCCTCTCGACGTTAAGCTTGCCTTAGTTCTGACGATGAGTTATACTTCGGTCCTGACAGATACTTTGTATCAATAAAGTAGGAGTTCATACGTGGCAGCTATTTCTGCTGTCGAAGCGAACACGACCCAGCCCGCCGGGGCCGGCCTCGCGGTGCGGATAAGCGATCTGACCGTGGGGTACGACTCTACGCCGGTGCTGGCGCATGCCGAGTTGGAGATAGAGTGGGGGCAGATGGTCGGAGTTATCGGCCCTAACGGCGCGGGTAAGTCTACGCTTATGAAGACTATCCTGGGTGCGTTGCGCCCTATGGGAGGACGCGTGGAGGTGGCGGGGCGGCCCGCGAACACGCGGGAGGCGCGCAACTCTATCGGGTATATGCCGCAGCGCGAGGTGGTCAACTGGGACTTCCCGGTGACGGTGGCCGACGTAGTGATGATGGGGCGGACGGCACGGCTGGGCTGGCTGAGGTTTCCGGGTGCGGAAGACCGCAGGTTGGTGGCGCAGGCCCTTGAGCTTGTGGGGATGACGGGCTTCGCTCAAAGGCAGATCAGCCAGTTATCGGGCGGGCAACAGCAGCGCGTGTTCCTGGCTCGGGCTCTAGCCCAGGGCGGGAAGCTACTCTTGCTGGACGAGCCGCTCAACGGGGTTGACGCCGGCACGCAGGAGGCCATAGGGGCCTTGCTGCGGCAGCGGCGGGCGGAAGGCGGCACCATACTCATGGCTACTCACGACCTGGAGCTTGCCGCTGCCTGGTGCGACTGCATGATTATGGTGAACCACGCAATTGTGGCTTACGGACCGCCCTCGGAGGCGCTAGCGCCCGAGGTATTGCGCCGAACGTACGGGGGGCAGGTGCTGGTGGTGCCCGATAACGGCGGGGCCGGAAAGACCGTCGTGTCCGACGACCATGGGCACCCAGGGGGCAAGCCTCCGCCGGGCTCGGCTCATAAGGTACCGTAATGCGTAATGCGTGATGCGTGATGCGTAATGCGTGTGTGAGGTTTGGTATGAAGATTAGAAGTTGGACGTGCTAGGGTGGCTGACGGATCCGCTGCAATATCCATTTATGCAGCGGGCGATGCTTGAAGTGGTGCTGATGGGATTGACCTGCGGGATCATCGGCACTTATGTGGTCCTGCGGGGGATGGCCTTCATCGGCGACGCCCTCTCACACGCCATTTTTCCGGGCGTGGTGATTGCGTTCCTGCTGCACGCTAGCTTTTTCCTGGGGGCGCTGGTGTTCGGGGGGATTACCGCCGTGGGGATCGGGGCCCTGGCCCGCAACCGGAGAGTGTCGGAGGACACGGCCATAGGGGTGCTGTTCTCCGGTATGTTCGCACTCGGTATCGTGTTGATAAGCAGCGTGAAGGGGTATACCGCTGACCTGGCTTCCTTCTTGTTCGGCAACGTGCTCGGGGTCAGCCCGCAGGATGTGCTGGCGAGCGTGTTGATAGGGCTACTGGTGCTCGGGGCGCTGGTGCTGTTCCACAAGGAGCTGGTGCTGGTGGCCTTCGACAGCGAGATGGCCGAGGCCGAGGGGCTACCCGTGTGGCTGATCGACCTGGGGCTGCTTATCCTGATCGCGCTGACAATAGTGGTGTCGCTGCAGGCGGTGGGTAATATCCTGGTGGTGGCTATGCTGGTTACGCCCGCCGCGGCGGCGCGCCTCTGGACCGATCGACTGGTGGTAATGATGGCCCTGAGCGCCCTTTTTGGATCCCTGGGGGGCATCCTGGGATTGCTCGTGAGCTTCCACACAGACCGGGCGGCGGGAGGGACAATCGTGCTGGTGGTCACCGTCTGGTTCGGTATCTCCCTGCTTGCGGCCCCGAGCCACGGCTTGCTGGGGCGGGCGCGGTTATCAAGGGGTCAGGGATCAGGGGTCAGGGGTCAGGGTCTGCCTACTACCCCTGACCCCTGACCCCTGATCCCTGGAATATTGACAGAATGTTGACAGATAGGAGCGCATAATGCCTGATGTGGCGGCCATACTTGAGCGCCTGGACCAGAAGGGGTACCGGCTGACGGGGCAGCGGCTGGCCGTGCTGGAGGAGGTGATAGGGTGGGCCACGCCTTTCACCTCGGCTGAATTGCTGGAAACGATGCAGCGGCGGGTGCCGGGGATAGGGCGAGCCACAGTGTTTCGCACCCTCGACCTGCTGACCAGGCTGGGGGTGGTGCAGCGCATCCACAGCGACCCGGCTGGGGGCCGCTGCCACGCCTACCTGGCCTGCGATGACGGCCACCATCACCACCTGATTTGCAGTTCCTGCGGCAGGGTTACCGATTTCACAGAAGACAAGGAGTTGGAGGCCCTGGTGCGGGTGATAGAGCAGCGCACGGCATTCAAGGTCGAGGGCCACCGCCTGGAGATGGTGGGCCGCTGCCCGGCGTGCCAATGATGGCTGATGGGTCCGAGTTTATTTTTGGGTCTACTTGATACTAAGTATCTAGAACGGAGCATGAAGGAAAAACCCAGGAGGAAAAGCAGCGATGCACAGCGGTAAAGTGCGGGGACGACGGGCGGCGAGCGTTATTGCTATGGTTATCGTGGCGGCAATGCTGGCGGGCTGCGCCGTTGGGGGTGGCTCATCTGGCGGTAGCACGGGCGGGAAGCCGAACGTCGTGACCACCACCACGCAGATCCGTTCGATGACGGAGGCGGTAGCCGGGGATCTGGCTTCGGTGCGGTCCATTCTCACGCCGGGGGCTGACGCGCACCACTTTGAGCCGAGGCCTAGCGACGTGGCGACCATCGCCACCTCCACTCTGGTCCTCAAGAACGGGCTCGCGCTCGACGACTGGGTGGAGAAACTGATCAACAACGCGGGTGGGCAGCGGCCCATTGTGACGGTGAGCACCGGCATAACCCCGCGCAGAGGCGACGAGGAGGGGTCGCCCGGCGACCCGCACATCTGGCTCAGCGTGCTCAACGCTATGACCATGACCCGGAACATTCGCGACGCGCTGATACAGGTAGATGGGGGGCACGCCGACGCCTACAAAGCGAACGCGGATGCCTACCTGGCGAAGCTGGATGCACTGGACAAGTACATCAAGGACCAGGTCACCACCATACCGGAGGGCGACAGGAAGATGGTGACCAACCACGACGGCTTCGGGTACTACATCGATCGCTACGGCCTCACGTTCGTGGGCTCCATCATCCCCTCGATGTCCACAGACGCGGAGCCTTCGGCGCAGGACGTGGTCCGCCTGACCGAGAAGATCAAGGCGGAGCACGTAAAGGCGATCTTCCTCGAAAGCTCGATCAACCCGAAGATAGCCCAGCAGATAGCCGGCGACGCGGGCGTGAAGGTAGTGGATACCCTCTATGGGGACAGCCTCGGCGACGCGGGCACGCCGGGGGCTACCTATGAAGGTATGATGCGCTTCAACACGGACACTATCGTGTCGGCACTGAAGTAAGACTGCACGGGACCTATTGAGAAGACGCAAAGTATGCAGAGATTTGGTATAATAACACCTCGTTAGCGCGTTCTTAATGGCGCGACAACGAGCGTGCTTTACAATTGAATAGACAAAGGCAACCAGGAAGTCAGGTAGAGGGCGCACAACCGGATCAGCGTTACAACTTCAGGAGGGAGCCACCATGAAAACGCGAATTCTTTTGACTATCGTGGTAATTGGGATGTTGCTGGGCGCTCCGAGCAGCGCGGCAACCGCTGATAAAGCCTCGCCGCCGGGCCCCCCAAGCGCCGGCAAAGGCCTTTTCTTCGCCTCGGACGGCATGCGCCCCGACCTCATGGAGAGATATGCCGCGCAAGGTGTAATGCCCACCTATGCCAACTTGATGAGGCAAGGCGTCAAGGGGGACAACGGGCTTACGCAGGGCTTTCCACCTAACACCGGACAGGGCTGGTACACGCTGATGACCGGCACCTGGCCCGGCGAGCACGGCTCGACAAACAACACCTTCCACCGCACCGGCGAGGCCAACTTCAACAACCGTACATCCTTCTCCGGCGCCGGCGTCCTGCAAGCCGATACGCTGGCCGCATCTGCCGAGCGCGCGGGCAAGCGCGTGGCTCAGATCGACTGGGTGGGAGGGGTGGCCAGCAATATCGCGGGCCCCACGGTGGATTTCGCCAACTTCTTCTCCACGCGCGGTGTGCTCACCAAGCCCGTGATACCATCCGAACAGGCGGGGGCCGCGGCTTTCGGGCTGTCTTACCAGGTGGCCGCGACCGCGCCCGCCATTGGCTGGAGCAATGTGCCGGCGGGTGATCCGGCAGCCCCGCCGCAAGAAACCATCCTCACGGTGGCTACTACATTCAGCGCTCAGAATCCCACCCGCGTGTACAACGCCTATATCTACGACAGCGTGGTGGACGGCACGCCCGCCTACGATCACATGATAGTCGTGCGCGCCGCCGCGGCCAAGAACGGCAGCCTCCAATCGGCGAATCTGGCCGTTGGGGACTTCCGAGAGATCAAGCTCATGGGGGCGGATGGTCTGATCGGGGCGCGGGCGGGGCAGACAGCGGGCTTCTATGCCAAGCTGATCAGCATGTCGGCAGATCTGTCGTCATTCAAGCTCTATTTCACCTCGGTGGAGCGGGTGATCGCGACGTGCTCTACGCCAGAGTGCAACGCCCTGCCCCCCGGCGGGGCGGGAGAGAACCGGCTGGAGAAATACATCGCCGACAACCTGCCCACCTACATCGCTGCGGACTTCGCGCCAATGGAGGCCCGGATAATCGACGAGGACACTTACGTCGAGCAGGGGCGCGACCTGGAGAGCGCCTACGGCGACGCGGTGCTCGACTACATCCTGCACACTCTGCAGCCCAATACCGACCTGGCCTTCGTGGGCTACCCGGTGACCGACGAGTTCCAGCACCAGTTCATGGGTCTGTACACCCCCACCGACCCGGATGGCAACCCCAACCCGTATTACGACGACGTAGAGGGGGACGGGGTGAGGGATAACCGGGTAGCGATCCGCGAGGGGTACGTGCGCAGCGCGTATGCAAGGGCCGACGCAAAGCTGGCGCGTGCGCGGGGTCTGCTCGGTGGCAGCCCGACCACTTTCATGTCGTCGGACCACGGCTTCGCGCCCCAGTGGTACGCGGTGGACGCGGGCAAGGTGCTCCAGGACGCCGGCTTGCAAGGTGCGGAGCAGACCTCAAATTGCCGCACCGGGGCGAGCGGGGTTACCAAAGCCAAGGCCTGCTGGGCGGGCGGCACCGCGCAGTTCTACATAAACCTGGCGGGACGCGACCCCGGCGGGGTGGTGCCCGCGGGCGACTACGAATTGGTGCGCAACCAGATCATAACCGCCTTCAACAACTTGCACGACCCTGCTCACCCCAACGCCACCCTTGTGAGCGCCATACTCAGGAAAGAGCAACTCAGGAACGTGGACGGCAGCGACTCGCTGCACCCCAGCCGGAGCGGTGACGTGGTAGTGGTGCTCAAGCCGCCCTACCAGTACGACGCGGCTACGGTGGGCCAGACTATTGCCTTCTCCCAATTCTTCGGACAGCATGGCTACCTGCCCAATTACGTTGACCTTGCGCACAACATTAATATGCACGGTACGTTCGTGGCAGCCGGACCTGGCATACAGCATCGAGGCGGCGGTGTGCCGGGTGTGCGCGCCATCGACCTCGCACCGACCCTGGCCTTCCTGATGCGAATACCCGGCCCGATGAACGCCAGGGGTCGCATCCTGTATGACATCCTGGAGAGGCCCGGCCAGTACAAGGAAGTGACGATACTCGACATCAGCGACTACCACGGCCAGTTGATACCGCTCGCCGAGGCGGCCGACGACCTGAGCGCCGCGGGCTCCAGCAATCCCAGTTTCGCCATTGGCGGGGCGGCATTCCTCAAACCGTGGTTCGACGCGTACCGCGCGGAGGCCAGGGATGGCTCCTTTACGGTGGCGGCCGGCGATTCGGAAGGCGCCACGCCTCCGATCTCCAGCTTCTTCGGTGACAGGCCGACGGTCGAGTTGATGAACCTGATGGGCTTTGACGCGGACGGACTGGGGAACCACAACTTCGACAGGGGCCAGGCCTACCTGCGTAACACGCTCATCCCGCTTGCCCAGTTCAGTTTCTTGTCGTCCAACATCCTGGACGACGCCAACAGGACGCCCGCCGAGTGGTCGCCCTCGAAGGTATTCCACTTTAACGGCGGCAAGCTGGGTATCGTGGGCTACTCCAACGAGGATATCCCCGACCTCACCTTCCCGGGAGCGCTCGGGCCGTTCCACCTTACGAACGCCCTCGGCGCGGTCAACTTCGAGGCTACGCGGTTGCAGGCGCGCCACGACGCAGGGCCGGTGGTGGCCATGGGCCACCTGGGGGCAACATCGGGCACCCTTACCAACCCGGCAGGGCCCGTGGTCAACCTGGCCGACGGTATCGACCTATCGGGAGGCAAGCCCGTAGTCGACGTGGTCATTGGCGATCACACCGACTTCCAGGTGGTCTCCTACAGGCCGAACGGCGTGCTGCTCACCGAGAACCGGAGCAAAGGTATACGCTTCACCCGTATACGTATAGTGATGGACACCGGCTCCAAGCAGGTGGTCTATAAGACGGCCGACTATCACAAGCCGTGGGACATCGGCGTGACACCCGACCCGACCATCCAGGCTCGTCTCAACGAGTTGACATCTCAACTCGCACCCCTCCTCAGTGGTACGGTGGGCAACTCGACGGTGGAGGTGCCCCGGAGCGACGCATGTGGTAACGGCGCGGGCCGCACGTGCGAATCGAAGGTAGGGGACGTGGTCGCCGACTCCATACGCCGCACATACAACACGGACTTCGCGGTGACCAACTCGGGCGGGCTGCGGGCCAACCTCACCTGCCCCAGCGTTGACGATCCCAACGACTTCTGCCCGGCCTTCGTGCCCCCTCCGTACCCGATCACTCGGGGCCAGGTGCTGGGGGTGCTGCCGTTCGGCAACGTGGCAGTCACGCTGCAAGTGAACGGCGCCGAGCTAAAAACGATACTGGAGAACGGGATCTCGCGGATGCCGGCGGTCGACGGCCGCTTCCCGCAGGTGTCGGGCCTCTGCTTCACCTACAACATCGCCGCGCCGGTGGGAAGTCGCGTGACGGGGGCGGTGCGCCAGGCCGCGAACGGGAGTTGCACGGGCGCACCCGTCGACCTGACGGCGGCCACCACCTACACCATCGCCATGAACGACTTCATGGTGAGCGGCGGAGATGGCTACCCCAACTTCTTCAGCCGGGCCACTACCAGGGACATCCTGGACCAGGTGACCTCGGACTACCTGTCGGCCAACAACCCGATCAGCCCCGCGATCCAGGGCAGGATAGTCTGCACAGGCGCGGGCTGCCCGGTGCCTCAGCCATAGGAAAAATGCGTTGAGCATAAAGGAAAGGGGCGGCCCGTTGGCCGCCCCTTTCCTTTATGCTCAAACGGCGTGAATGCGTACGGGGCCGACGATCTCGACGGTCCAGCCCTCGGGGTCATCGAAGGCGGCCATGCGCACGCCCCAGGGCATGTTGGCGGGGGGCTCGTTGAAGGTCACGCCCCGGCCGCGCAGCGATTCGTAAACAGGGTCCACGTCGGCTACGTCGAAGTGTATCTCCAGTCCCCTGTTGGGGGCGGCTTGGCCGGAGGCGAGAGCGTGGAACGCTAACTGGGTGCCGTCTGTGCCGAAGCGGGCGAAGTTTTCGTTTAACTCAATGACCGGTAAGCCCAGGTTGTCGCGATAGAAGCTGACTGTACGCTCGAAATCTCGCACCCAGAGGGTGATGTAGGGAATATTGCGGAGCATGGGTTGGTGGCCTCCCTCTTTACGCGCCCAGGCCGTGGGTATAAACTTGGGCTAAAATCAAACCTTTCGCGGTGGTCGTGGATAGTATACATGAGGGGAAGCGTAGAACGTAAAACGTAAGGGATGTCGGGTAGAGGGTGCGCTTCCCCCGGTGCGAGATGTAGACGGTGACCAGGTAAAGCGTGTCCGGTGAAGAACCGGCCAGCCTACCACCATTACGTTTTACGTTTTACGAGTCGGTTTCACGAGTCAGCGGAGCGAATCGATGAGCTACGGAGAGCGCGAGGCTATTGCCGCCCTTAGAGGCGGCGATATCGGGGGGTTGGAGGCGCTGGTGAGCGTTTACCAGTTGCGGGCTATGCGCACGGCTTTCGCTATTACGGGGAACAGACAGGCGGCTGAGGATGTGGTAGCGGATGCGTTCGTGGCAGCGTACGAGCGTATTGGGCAGTTTGATGAGCGGCGGCCCTTCGCGCCCTGGTTCTATCGGATCGTGGTGAATGGGGCCCTGAAGGCGGTGCGCGGGGCGGGACGAAGGGTGTCCGAGGGTGGGGATGGGGGCGAATGGCTGGCCTCCATAGTGGACGAGGCGCCGGGGCCGGAGGAGGAAACGCTGACGGGGGAGATGCGGCGGATGCTGCTGGAGGCGATATACGCACTGCCGCCGGTACAGCGAGCGGCGCTGGTGTTGAGATATTACCTGGACATGGACGAGGCGGCCATAGCGAGGACGCTGGGTTGTCCGCAGGGGACGGTCAAGTGGCGCCTGCACACGGGCCGCGACCGGCTGCGGCGCAGCCTGGCATCGGAGCTTGGCACGCTGGCGGTTTAGATAGGGAAAAGGCACAGGGATAATTATGAGCAAGCCGAAACATCTTTCCGAGCAATCTGTTAAGAGGCTGCTGCGCGAGCACGTTGAACGAGGCGTGCCCGACGACGCCGACGTGTGGCAGGCGGTGAAGCAGCGGCTGGCCGAGCGAGAGGACGTTGTGGAGCAGCCACGGGAGCGCCACTGGTTTGATTGGCTGCTGGGGACGTCTTCGGCCCCAGCGGGAGAGGAGACGGCTGTGAGGAAGAGTAGACGCAAAGTTTATGCCTACGCGCAACTGGCCGTAGGGCTGGTTGGGCTCCTGCTGCTGGCGGTGGTGACCACGGTGACCATATCAGGGCTGGCCGGGCGGTCTGGTGGGAAAGTGATCGCGGGCCTCGGTAGGGCGACGCCCTCCACAACCGGCTCGCAGCAGTACATACCCTTCGGCACGCCAGGTGAGACTCCACCGTCTCCCGTTGCCACCCCGCTTGGCCCGACGGCCACGGCTGGGAATGAACTGCCATATACAAGCACACCTATCTTGCCCACGCCCATCGCTGACCTTGCCACTCTGGTGGACAGGTCGGGCTACATTGTGCGCGTGAAACTGGCCGGGGCAAAGAACTCGCCTCCCTACGGCCTGGCCTTCGACTTGCAGCCTACCCAGTGGTTCAAGCCCGCGGAGGGCATCCCGGCCCAGGAGCCGACCCCGCCAGGGGGCATCCCTGTGCCTGTGCCTACCGTGGAGTGGTACGCGCCGGTGTCGGGCGTAGTCACGGGCAACCTTCGCCTGGAGGTGATGTTCGGGAATGGGACTTCCCACGTTCCGGATACCTCCGGGGGCCAGAGCGCCACCGATTACATACTTTTCCTGAATACCAATAGCAGGGCCGTTACCGGCGCGTCGATCTATTCGCTTGTCGATGGTAGCTCCGGAGTATTCAGCATAACCGATGGTAAGATGTCTTACGCGGGCATCGCGGGGTATAAGGGCCAGCCCGTGGAGAAGCTCCAGGCGGACATCCAGGCCCTGCTGATGCCCAACTCAGGAAGCAAGGAGCGTGAGGCTGTTTCCGTGGGGCTGGAAGGAGACGGCCTGCGCCTGCAAGCGCCTGGGGGCTTCGGGCCGGCGGAGTGGGTTGGCCCTTCCACCGCCCTGGTGCAGTTAGCGAGCCGCGTGCCGCAGGCGGGCGCGGGGGCAGGCACGGTGCCTACTACGAGCGTCTACTTGTTGGATGCCGGCTACACGAAGCAACTCAAGCCCGTGAAGGTCAACAATCCCGACTCGCCGGTGCAAGTGTTCCCCGATCTATCCGGCTATCGCGCCCTGCTGGTTGGCTCGGATCCGGGCATCGACAGGGCTAGCGAGGTGAGCCTGCTGGACGTGAACACGGGAGAGGTGCAAGTCATCTACTCAGCCGATGCCTCAGTCCCGCAGTGGGTAGGCGAGGGCCAGCGGGGCACGTTCGACGGTTTCTCCGGGGTCGTGAACGTGCAGGACCTTGGGCGGAATACTTTCGTGATGACCTTGCAGTATATCAGTGAGCCGGGTAGTGATATTATCACGCCTTACAACTGGGGCAAGGTCGTGCTGGTTGATGCCGCGACACGCTCGGTGCGGGTGCTGGCCGAGCGAGGCACGGTGGCTGCCGGGTCGCTGCATGGAAAGGTACTCGTGCAGTCGAAGTGGATTGATGGGGAGTTGCAACTGTTCGAGCCGCCTTACACGGGGCAGCCGAAGAGCATCGCGCCCGCGGGACCCTGGCGGGGAAGCTGGGGGGCGACGGACGCGGTTCCAGTGGGGGTGATAGAGAGCCAGACTTTCAGCAAGGTGGCATGGGTGGAGATGACAGCGCCTCCAGGCGACTGGTCGACACATTTGCCCCACCCGTGCTGTAGCGGTGACCCCCAACCCAAGCCGGAGGCAATCGCAATATGGGACGAGGGGACGGGGCAAATACAGAGGTTCCCGGAGACCCGGTACAAGTCTGCGGTGCCAGGTGGAGCATGGCAGGGGGATGAGAAGTTATTGTGGAGCAGGGACGGTGGGTCTCTGTACTACACTGCCGGCGCGGACGACGCGGACCTTGGCACCTCCCTATTCCGGCTGGATTTGAGCGGCAAGTCGACGTTGCTGGCGAAGCAAGAGCCCGATGGGTCGATTAGGATGGTCGCTGAGGGGGATAGCAGTCTGTATTATCAAGTGCTGGGGTCCGGGGGGCAGAATATGGCACAGTTGATGTGGGTTGCGCTGGACAATAGGCCGGAAGGCAAGGTCTCGGTCGAGCGCCCCAATGAACTGGCAGGGTCCACATGGATGGTAGACCGCTATGGACGCCTCCTCGACCGGACAGAGCACGCTGTGAAGGTGAAAGACCTGAGTTCAGGCATCGCCTACACGATAGACGTGCCCCGCGAGGCTTTGACCTCCCCCGCGCTGCGGGACGCGGCAATTGACGGGCTGGTTTCCATTTCGCACGGGACCGACTCGTGGGCTATCTACCGCAGTCCGCTCGAGTCAAGCAACGGGCCGGCCCAGGTGTTGCATATCCTTAAGGTGCGCTAGAAGCGGCCCCTTTAGGGCGCCGGGGTCTGTAGGGGCAGGCCCCCGTTGCCTGCCCTGGTTGCTTACCCCGAGCTGTGGTGGTAAACGACCAGGGCAGGCAGCACGGGGTCCCCTCTGGGGCTGGGGCCTGCCCCTACGAGGGTTTTGGGTAGGTTTGTCACCAAACTTTAACCTGGGTATACCTCGCCTTTTGCCGGCTGTTGCTACAATCGCGACATGAGGTGACAAATATGGCAACTACGCAGACCCAAACTTCTCAGATCCCGCCGTTCCTCGCGGGCGATGTCATCCTGTTCGCGGGCGAGGGCGATCTATACAGCGAGGTAGGCGGCTGGCTGATGCGCGACAAGGGCGAGGGCCCCACCTATGCGGTCCATACAGCCCACTTCCTCGACGGGCGCAGAGTGCTGGAGATGGACTTCGTGGGCCGCATCAAGAGCCTGGACGACGTGCTCAACAGGCGCTACAAGCTCGATATGTGGAAGCGCCGGGGCTTCGAGGTGTGGCGCTGCGCTACCCTCACGCCGGACCAGCGCCGTGCGCTCACCCGCGAATCGATGCGCTACCTGAACGCGAAGTTCGGCATGGCCAAGTTTCTGGCCCACCTCCTGGACGACCTGATCGGCAAGGCAGCAGGCAGAGAGTTCTTCTTCTTCCGCCACATAGACCCCCAGGACCGCCGCCCCGTCTGCTCCGGCATCACCGCCTCGGTGTACGACCGCGCCCTGAGCTACCGCTTCGGTGTGGACCCCGAGTGCGCCGACCCCGACGACATATACGACTGGGTGACCAGCCATCCGGGCGAATGGGCGCGCGTTTTTCGCCTGGAGCAATACTCGGTGAATCCCACGCAGAAGACTACCAAGTGGGCAGCGATGCTGAACTTCTGCTCCGAACTCGTGCGTGCTACCAGGGCGTAGGCAAGTAGCGAGCATACAAAACCCCCAGCCGCTTGCGGCTGGGGGTTTTGCATTAAGAAGCGTTATGCCTGGGCTTCAGCCTCTACGGGCTGGGGCGCCTCGGACGGCTCTTCTACGGTGAAGGTGATGCCGTCTTCGGGGCTGAACTCGGCCACTACCGTGTGGCCGGGCGATATATCGCCCTTGAGGAGGCGCTTGCTCAGCGGGGTCTCCAGCTCTCGCTGGATCGCCCGGCGCAGGGGCCTCGCGCCGAAGGTGCGGTCGTAACCGACCTCGGCCAGGTGCTCCTTCGCGGCTTGCGACAGCCTCAGGCCGACGCCGTTGGTGGCAAGCCTGCGGGCCAACTCGGCCGCCTGGATGTCTACGATCTCGGTAAGCTCCTCGAGCGTCAGGTGGTGGAAGACGATGATGTCGTCGAACCTGTTGATGAACTCGGGGCGGAACGCGCTCTTGAGGGCATCGTCCACTCGCTTCTGGACCTCACTGTGGTCGGTCTCATCAAACCCCTTTGGCAGGAAACCGAAGCCGCTGTGCTTGGGCACGAACTCGGTGCCAACGTTGGAGGTCATGATGATCAGGGTGTTGCTGAAGTCAACCGTGCGTCCATGCCCGTCGGTCAGGCGGCCGTCGTCGAGCACCTGCAGGAGGGCGTTGAACACCTCGGGGTGGGCCTTCTCGATCTCGTCGAAGAGCACCACCTGGTAAGGCCGGCGGCGCACCGACTCGGTCAGTTGCCCGCCCTCGTCGTAGCCGACATAGCCGGGAGGCGAGCCGATCATGCGGGCCACCGTGTGGCGCTCGCCGTACTCGCTCATGTCTACCCGGACGATAGCGTCTTCGCTGTCGAAGAGGTAGTCGGCCAGGGCCTTGGCCAGCTCGGTCTTACCGACGCCGGTGGGGCCGACAAAGATGAAGGAGCCCATGGGCCGTCTGGCATCGCGCAGGCCCGAGCGGGCGCGGCGTATGGCGTCGGACACGGCCTCGATGGCCTCCTGCTGGCCGACCACCCGCTTGTGCAACTCGGTCTCCATGTCGAGCAGGCGGGACATCTCTTCCTGGACCATCCTCTTGACGGGGATGCCCGTCCACTTGGAGACCACGTCCGCCACGTCCTCTTCATCGACGTTTTCGTTGATGTTGTGGTGGGCGAACCACTCGGCGCGCTCCTTGTCGTACTCCTCCTGCAGGGCCAACTTCTGGCTCTTGATGAACATCGCCTCGGCGTACTCCTGCTGCGAGGAGGCGTCTTCCATCTGGCGGTCCATCTCCTTGAGCTTGCTCTCCATCTCGCGGAGGTCGGGCGGCAGGCTGAATATCTCCAGCCTCACCTTGGAGGCCGCCTCGTCCATCAGGTCGATGGCCTTGTCGGGGAGGAATCGGTCGGTGATGTAGCGGCTCGACAGGTTCACCGCGGCCACTATCGCCTCGTCCTTGATTTGCAGGTTGTGGTGCGCCTCGTAGCGGGGCTTGAGGCCGCGGAGGATCAGTATGGCCTCGTCGACCGAAGGCTGGTCCACGTAGACGGGCGCGAAGCGCCGCTCGAGAGCCTGGTCCTTCTCGATCTTGCGATACTCGTCCAGGGTGGTCGCACCGATGCACTGGAGCTCACCGCGAGCCAGGGCGGGCTTGAGGATGTTGCTCGCGTCGAGCGCACCCTCGGCGGCGCCTGCGCCGACCACAGTGTGCAGCTCATCGATGAAGAGGATGATCTCCTTCTGAGCCCGCTTGATCTCCTCCATGACCGTCTTCAGGCGCTCCTCAAACTCGCCGCGGAACTTCGAGCCGGCCACCATGGCGGGTAGGTCGAGGGCCAGCACGCGCTTGCCCCTGAGCAGCTCGGGCACGTCGTCGTTGGCTATCAGTTGGGCGAGGCCCTCGGCGATAGCGGTCTTGCCGACGCCCGGCTCACCGATGAGCACCGGGTTGTTCTTGGTGCGGCGCACGAGCACCTGCATGACTCGGCGGATTTCGTCGGCCCTGCCGATGATGGGATCGAGCAGGTCCTCGCGGGCCATCTTGGTCAGGTCGTGGCTGAAACGCTCGAGGGCCTCGTAGTGCTCCTCGGGGTTCTGGTCGGTGACGCGGCGGTCACCCCTGATCTCACGCAGGGCGGTGTATATCTTCTCCTGGTCAATGCCGGCTTCCTGGAGGACGGCGGCTGTCTTGCCCCCCCGCTCGTTGGCGATGGCCAGGAGCAGGTGCTCGGTGGAGATGAACTCGTCGTTCAGGCGGTCGGCCTCCTCGGCGGCACCCTGCAGCACCCGCTGGGCGCGTAGCGTGATGTAGCCGGTGGTGGCGTTGCCCCGGCCCGCGCCGTAGCTAGGCATGTTGTTCAGAGCGGCCTCTATGCGACGGGTCATCGTCTGCACGTCGCCCTCGAGGCGGGTGATGATCTGCGCCGGCAGGCTGTTGCGCTGCTGCAAGAGCGCCAGGAAGACGTGCTCCACGTCCAGTTGAGTGTGCTGCTTGGCGAACATTATCTGCTGCGCCCGCTGCAAAGCCTCTTGTGCTCGTTCTGTAAATCGATTCATCATGGCTTTTTATACTTCCGTTTCTTATATCGATTTTCGATTTTGGATTGGGATTTGCCCTGGGTGATTATCCAAGACCAAAAGTCGTTCGTCCATTATATCGAGAGTGGCGGATAGGGCGGGCCTTTTCCACTACTCTTCTATTTTACTATTCTATGTCCAATTCCCGTCGCAGGTGTTCGAGTTCGGCCTGCATTTGGCGGCGCATCTGCTCGAGTTGCTCGTGCATCTGCACCATCCGCTCCCGCATGTAGAGGATCGCTTCCGCACCCGCCAGGTTCACGCCCAGGTCGTTGGTGAGGCGCATGACGAAGCGTATTTTCTCAATGTCGCGTTCGGAGTAGAGACGGATCTTGCCTCCGGTGCGTTGGGGCTCTACCAGCCCCTCCCGCTCGTAGAGCCTCAGGGTTTGCGGGTGGACCCCGAGTATCTGGGCCGCGACGCTGATGACGTAGCGCGGTTGGTCGTCGTGCAGGTGCGCGTAGTTGTACCTGTGAGCTTCATCGTGTGGCGAGGTTTCGGTGCGGGTGTGGCGTTGGGGATTGATTCGCATAAGGCTAGCTCTCCCTCCGCTCAGTATATATACGTTGAAGCTCCTGGAAGCGTTGCTTTTCTTCCTCCGTTAGCTCGGTTGGAAGTTGTACCTCCACCCTGGCAAGCAGGTCCCCGCGCTTCTGCGGGTCTTTGAGGTTAGGCATACCCTGGCCGGTGAGCTTGAAGGTGCGCCCGTTCTGGGTGCCGGCGGGTATTTTGAGAGCAAGTTTGGTTCCCTTGATGGTGGGGACCTCGAGCTCTCCGCCCAGCACCGCCGTGTAGAGGGGCACACTCACCGTGGCAAGCAGGTCGTCGCCTCTGCGCTCGAACCGCTTGTTGGGGAGGACGGCTACGCGCAGGTAGAGGTCGCCTTTGCCGCCCCCGCCGGAGCCCTGGCCGCCCTCGCCTGCTACTCGCACGCGAGAGCCGGTATGCACGCCAGGCGGGATTTTCACTTCGAGGCGCTTGGTGCGCGAGACGGTGCCCTGGCCGTTGCAGGTGGGGCAGACCCTGTTATTGACAATGCCTCTGCCTCCACACGTGGGACATGCCTCCGGCACTTCCATCTGCAGGACGCGGTGGGTGCCCGTGAAGGCTTCCTCGAGCGTTACATCAATGTCGTGCTGGTAGTCGTCACCTGTGCGTGGAGCGGTGCGAGTGCGCCCGCCGGTGTAGTAGGCGTTGCCGCCCGCACCCGTACCAGCGGCGGAGCGGCCGAAGAGCATCTCGAAGAAGTCCGAGAAGCCCTCGTCGTCCATGTCGCCGAAGCCGGTGGTTGTGTAGCGCACGCCGCCGTTATCGCCGGGGTAGCTCTGAGCGTACTTGCTGAAGTCGAAGCCGCCCGGAGTACCAGAAGCCTGCTGGTAGTGCTCCCAATCCGCGCCGAACTGGTCGTACTTCTTGCGCTTCTCGGGGTCGCTTAGGACCTCGTATGCCTCGTTGGCCTCCTTGAACCTCGCCTCGGCGCTCTGATCGTTTGGATTAAGGTCGGGGTGATGCTTGCGCGCCAGCTTGCGGAAGGCGGATTTGATCTCCTTCTC
>JBJMMB010000262.1:0-2902 GCA_045805005.1 Chloroflexia bacterium | reverse complement strand
CCACCAATAATCTAATAATATTGTAACGACGACGCGACCGTATCCCGCGTCTGCCCGGCCATTTAACTCCGGGCAAATGGAGAAGTACCTTCATGCCCCACACCCCAGGTCCCAAAGTGAAGCGATTGACCTCAACGCTTCAACTGAACAACCAGCATCCAGGACGTGAAACTGGTCCTCGCTATGCATGGCGGGCGCTCCTCCTGGCGGCGAGTATTGCCGCGCTCGCCCTCCTGGTGTTGTTCCCGGCCGCCGATGCCCAAAACGCGGCCGGTAAAACCTTACACTCATCGCCTGGAGCGACGGGTACCGGCCACGAGCAGGTCGCACCGAGATCATCCGCTCCGGTTGGTAGCCGTCTGGACACCGGCGGCGTGCTCAAGGTCTTGCCGCTCGGCATCTTCACCACCACATACGACTTCACGCCCGGCCAGATATATACGCTCTTCGACGGCCCAATTTCGGGTTCCTCAAACGCCGCCGTTATGGATTTCAATGGTTTCGGCGGGGGTAGCGCTCACGTGCAGAACGCGTGGCTGGAGTGTGGCTTCAACCCGGTGGCGATTACGGACTCGGAATGGGCGGCGTGGTGTCCCAGTGAGTCGAGTATCCTGGGTGCGGAAGGGCCAACCGAATACTGGGTTGGCGCTACGTCGCCAGACAGCGGGCCATATTATGACTCCAAGCTGCAGGGGGGAAGCGGACTCGCCGGCTGGTGGCTACAGGGCTCTACAACGGTCACGAGCGGCACTTGCGTGAGCTACTCTCAATTACAGGCGGGCCAGGTCTTTGACGTGCCAGTCATGGACGCCTTTTACGACGGTGGTGGCTACTTCAGTGTCTTCCATTTACGCAATCTACCAAAGTTTGAACTTGTAAATACCAGTTTCAACTGCAATCCGCCCCCCGGTCAACCAATGACCTGGCACATCGAGGGCCGCTACAGCCCGGACCCCGCAACGGCTACGGCTACATCTACGGCCACACCTGCGACCACGGCCACCCGCACAACTACGCCCACCAATACTGCCACGATCACGCCAAGTGGGCCGACCAACACGGCAACCGCGACCCCCACCGCTACCCCCGGTTGCCCTGGGGGCTGGAGTGTGGTCCTAAGCCCGAATGCCGGTAGCTCCGGCAATTACCTGTGGGATCTGGCGGCTATTTCCGCCGCCGACATCTGGGCGGTTGGCTATTACAGCGATACCCTGAATCAGACCCTTACTATGCACTGGGATGGCGCAGGTTGGAGCATTGTGCCCAGTCCGAACTCCAACACCACCGAGCGGAATCGCCTCACCGGGGTAGCAGCCATCTCCGCGAACGACGTGTGGGCGGTGGGCTATTATGGGCCGCAATCGGCGGAACAGGCGCTAGTAATGCATTGGAACGGCTCGCAATGGAGTCTGGTTTCCAGCCCAGGCCCGGCTGCCTCGGTGCGCCTCTCCAGGGTGGCAGCCGTCTCGGCCAACGATGTGTGGGCCGTTGGCTACTCGGGCACGCAAACTCTGGTCGAGCACTGGAACGGCACGGTGTGGAGTTTAGTCCCCAGTCCTAATCCCGCGGTCGACAGCGCTCAACTTTCCGACCTTGCGATTGTCTCCGCGAACGACATCTGGGCTGTGGGCAGCGGATATACTCTAAGCGACAATCGGGTCCATCCACTTACCATGCATTGGAATGGGAGTGTTTGGAGCATCGTGCCCAGTCCCGAAATCAGCGGAGAGAGTCAGCAGATCGCAAGTGTTTCTGCTGTTTCCTCTACCGACGTGTGGGCAGTAGGCGCTCGCTCGAATCCCAATCCACCGGTTACTCTTCATTGGGACGGCGCGGCCTGGACCCTTGTGCCCAGTCCCGGCCCAGGCACGGCCTCTAACCTACTCGAGGCCGTGGCTGCCATTTCTCACAACGACGTTTGGGCCGTTGGGTACTACAACTCCGGTGGCGGGCTAAACCAGGCCCTGGCGATGCACTGGGACGGCGCAGCCTGGAGTGTATTTGGACAGCCGGCAAGCACAGGTATTGAACTAGAAGCCGTGGCGGCCCTATCGGCTAACAACGTCTGGGCGATTGGCAACGACTTCTCATCAACCCCCCCGCACACCTTTACGGAGCGCTATCTGAGTTCGTGCACAGGGCCCAGCCCTACTCCAACGCCGTGCCTCGCTTGCAATACGAATACCCCTACCAGGACGCCGACAGCCACGCCTACCAGGACCCACACTATCAGCCCCACGGCTTCACACACCCCCACCTCCCCCGCCACCTACACACCCACCCGTACAAACACGCCGACCGCGGTGCCCACCCTTTGCTTGCCTGTCTCCTGGACCAACCGCGTCAACGTCACGGCCACGGGTAACACCATCAAGAAGACCGGCGGCGCGGGCAGCACCTGGGACGCGGGCGCGGTCTCCGACCAGGCTATCCTTTCCGGCGATGGGTACGTGCAGGCCACTGTCGATGTCACCGGCACCTACCGCATGTTCGGCCTCTCGAATGGCGATTCGAGCGTGCTGCACACCGACATCGACTTCGCGGCCTACCTGGCCGGCAACAGCCTTAAGGTGTACGAGGGTGGGCTATCCAAGGGCACCTTCGGCACACTGGTACCGGGAGACGTAGTCAAAGTAGGAGTGCAGGCCGGCGTGGTGCGCTATTATCTCAACGCCACACCCGTCTATACCAGCAGCCTGTCCCCAACCTACCCCCTCCTCCTTGACACGGCCATCAACAGCCTGGGCGGCCAGGTATACAATGCCTACATATGCGGCACCGCCTTCGCGCCGAGCATATCTCCCACCCCCACACCTAGCCCTCCCAGTATCACTGCCACCCCCACAGCTACCCCTCCGTCCATCACCTGCGGGCCCGCTGCCTGGACCGGTGCGGCCAACGT
>JBJMMB010000261.1:0-5564 GCA_045805005.1 Chloroflexia bacterium | reverse complement strand
GAATAGATGGGTCTTTGCTCATGCCGCGATGCCTGTGGCTGTGGCGGAGAGGAAGGCGTCTATGGCCTGGCGAGTGTCGGTGGGCCCTGGGTATGCCTCGGGGTGCCACTGTACGCCCCACACGGGCCTGGAGAGGTGCGCGATGCCCTCCACTGTGCCATCGTTGAGGTTGGTATGGGTGATTCTGTAGCCGCGGGGTACTGATTCCGGGTGTACCACGTAGCCGTGGTTCTGGGTGGTGATGGCGACGCGGCCGGTATCTACCTCGACGACGGGCTGGTTAGCGCCCCGGTGACCGAATGGCATCTTAGTGGTGCGGGCTCCGGCGGCCAGGGCGAGCAATTGGTGGCCCAGGCAAATGCCGAAAATGGGAACCTCCGCCCGCTCCAGCAGGCCGCGGACGGTGCTGATGGCGTAGTCGAGGCGGGAGGGGTCGCCGGGGCCGTTGGAGAGGAGGATGCCGTCGGGCCGGAGGGCGAGCAAGTCGGCGGCGTTCATGGAGGCGGGGACGAGCCAGACGCCCGCGCCGCGCTCGAGCAGGCACTCAAGCATGCCGCGCTTGGCTCCGTAGTCGACCAGGGCCACCCGTGGGCCTCCGGGGGTGCGCGGCGCGTGCCAGGTAAGTTGGGGCGTGGAGCAGTCGGCCACGAAGTCGGTGGTATCGTAATCGAGGGAGAGAGCAAGGGGGAGGAGATCTTCCGGGGGGGGCAGTTGGCCGGCGGGGGCCACGGCCAGAGCGGCGGGCAGGACGCCGTGGGTGCGCACCTGCCGCACCAGGAAGCGGGTGTCCACCCCGGCGAGGGCGGGAACGCCTTGCGAGCGGAGGAAGCCATCCAGGTCGCCGGACGCGTCGCGGTGCCCGGCGGATGGCATGAGGTTGGTGACTATGGCACCCCTGGCGTGGACCTTCGCGCTCTGGTTGGCGAGGGCCATCTGGCCGTAATTGCCCACCAGGGGATAGGTGAAGATGAGGAGCTGGCCAGCGTAGGAGGGATCGGTGAGGGCCTCCTGGTAACCAACCATGCCGGTCTGAAAGACCAATTCACCGGCCACGACGCCGGGCGCGCCGCGGCCCTCTCCACGAACCACCGTGCCGCCGGCGGTGACCAGCAGCCCTTCCATGACGTAAGCCATATTGCACCTCCCTGGGTCGCACTTAATACAGCTACTTAGCAAAAAAAAGACCTCGCCCCACGCCGGGGTCGAGAGTCTGGACTGCTACGCCTGCACCCTCCGCATCATAACCATAGGTGTGAGCGCTCCCGGTCGCCTTTTTGTAGCTGCAAAGTGCGCATCCCTGCGCTTAGTAGGTTCTTCATAAGGCTACTTTTCCACGTCAGTGTGGGCTGCGCGGCGTCGCGGCCGCGGCTTCGTTACTACGAAGTCTAGCACGGGGTGCGTGTGGTGTCAACGATTTGCGCCTTAATGTGCTTAATAATTGCAAAACTGAAAGATGAACTATCGATTGACGTGATAGATTTGGTGGAGTGTGCTATAATCGTGGCGATAGAGTCTGAATATTGCACGCGCTCGAGCATCGCTTCTCCCCCCGGTTTGGTTCGTTCCGGTCGTTGATACACCTCCCGCCGCAAGATATCTCCCTATCAACGTTTGAGCACCCCAATTTCAGGAGGGTACAATGGCGAAGAGACTGTACATCGGCAACTTGCCATTTCAGACGACGGCGGAAGACCTGCGCGACCTCTTCTCGCAGGTGGGCGAGATAGCCACCGTGGACGTCATTACGGACAAGTTCACAGGCCGGAGCAAGGGCTTTGCCTTCGTCGAGATGACGAACGACACGGAGAGCCAGGAGGCGATCGACAAGTTCAACGGCTATATGCTCGACAACCGGGCGATCGTCGTCAACGAAGCACGGCCCCGCGAAGAACGGTCGGGCGGGGGCGGGCGCAGTCGCTATTAGAGGATCTCTAATTACCGGGGTAAAGCAGTTGCGAAGCCAGAACAAGAAGCTCATTGCTGAGAATCAAGGCCCTGGCGGCAGGCGACCGGGCGACTAAAGACGACCTTCCCGCGTAGCGGGATTCCCTTCGGCTCCCTCAACCTATATAAATACGGGTGCACGGCATTCCTTTGCAGCCCGCGGCCTCCTGTCTAGTGAGGAGGAGGCGTGGGCTCTTCGCTATGCAAAGGGGCTTTCAAGCCACCACTCTTTCGGCAGCGAACGTGGAACGAAAAGCGAACACCGTTCGCTCTATCAGGCAGGCGAGGGCCGCAGGGTCATTTCGGCCGTTGGCCGCACGGGTATTGAAGCGCTCCTCGATGTAGCTGATGCCGGCGCTGTTGTCGGTGGCGGGGCCGGAAATGCAGTCGACGCGCACGCCCAGGCCATCGAGGAAGCGCAAGCCACCCCACGCTGCCACCAGGTCGTTGGCGCAAAGGACGTGGGCCGCCACGTGGCTCATCAAGTCACGATCCTGGAGGAGGAGGTCCACGCCGTAGTGGCCCATAATGCCGTCGCCGAACTCGACTACGATGGCGTCGGGCGCGAAGTCGTTGAGGGCGGCCAGGATGCCCCTGGCGGCGGGGACCAGGCAATCGTCGGCGTGGGTGGTGGAGGGGAGGCCAGCGTCGCTGAAGGAGAGGGCGCGTACCGCGCCGTGGTCCTGCATGTTGAGCACGTCGCGCTGGGTGGCGACTCCGGCCAGCTTGGCGGCGGCGAGACGGTAGCCGTGGCTGCTTAGCACGCGGATTATCTCGCAGGCAGCGGTGGTCTTACCCGCGTTCATGCAGGTGCCCGAAACGAGGATTATGGGGGCCGAACGAGGGAGGCCAGTCTGCCCTGGTATGGCGTGCTGCATGATGTTGGCGGGCTTGCCGTCTTCGAGCACCGCCCCGAGGACGCGCACGCGCAGCGGTTGGCCGAAGTCGGCGTTCGCGGAGACGCACTGGCCTATGACGCCTCCCATGTTGAGGATATGCAGGATGTCGCCGGGCGCTACGCGCTCGGGGATGTTGCCTACGAAGCCCTTGAGCGCCTGCCGCTCGCCGAGCACCCCGGCTATGAGGTTGCCCTTGATGATGCGCGACAGCCGCCCGCCCACCAGCTCAAGCTCGCCGTAGACCGACTTCTCCTCCAGGGCCTCTACCACCAGGACCGAGCCGCGCTCGGTAACGACCTCGGTGCCTATCTCCACCTCGCGCGTGAGATTGGCCCGCGCGGTGACCGAGGCGATTTTGTCCAGCCTGACTCGCATCTTTTTCTCCTCCTCTCCGCACCTTGATGAGTGCGGGGAACGCCCTTTGCGTGTGTACCCTATATGGTCGCGGCCGGCGCTGGACGCTGGTGAACCCTCACGGTTCGTTGTGCAGGAGAACGGGGCGGGGGCGCGGAGCCGATACCCGGCGATCCCGCTTGACTTCTCCTGCATGGACGGTGCCCTGTCGAGTAATGTTGTCTCGGTTTGCAAAGCTTGTGCCAGGGGGATTACCGATTCAGACAACAAAAAACTCCCGCCCCTGAAGCTAAGGGACGAGAGCCAACACTCCCGCGGTACCACCCTGATTGTCACATTTGTGGCCTGTGACCGCTCGTGGTTATTGCTTGCGTGGTGACCAACCACTCCGTCCTACTTGTTCAACACCGGACTTTCTTCGGCGGACCGCTCCGTGGCCGGTTCGTTACGGGTGATCTACCGGGCTCTCACCAAGCCCCGGCTCGCTGCAAGACCTTTCGGGTAACTACTAATCCACTTCGACGCGGGCAGGCGGCAAAATTGCCGCTTTATTCGGTTGTGGGAAGAGTTTAGCACAGCAGTGCGAAGCTGTCAAGGGGCATTTTGCCTATTGACAGGGAGAGGCCTCGGGTCCAGTCTGCCCTGGAGCGGCTCGTGGAGGCTGCGTGCGAGGACGCAGTGGTGTGCATGAAGAAGCGTTGATCGGGTTGGGAGGTAGATTAATGGCTGCTATGACCAGGTGTACTAGCCCGTGCCGGCGATGGCAGAGAAGCCTGTTCGGTGGGCTTCCAGACGGGTTGGAGGAGGACCCACTGGTCGGGGTTGCGGCTGATGTGATACTCGATACGGCTGAAGATGGTGGCGAGCAGCTTCCGGACTTCTTCATCTGAGCTGGAGGAGGGAGGTTCGATAGGGTCTTCGAAAATGAGGCTGTAGCGGTCGCCCGGGAGACGATAGCAGAAGGTAGGTATGATCGCGGCGCGGGTACGGATGGCCATCTTGGCGACGCCCGCGGCCACCACCGTTTCCTTGCCGAAGAAGGGTATGGGTACTCCCTGGGCCTCCAGGTTGCGGTCGGCGATCACGCCCAGGATGCCTCCAGCGCGGAGAAACAGGATGGCCTGCTTGAGAGCCCCAAGGTTGAGCCCGCTCCCCTCTTCTTCTTCTAGCATGATCGTGGCGATCCCGCGGGCGCCGCGCAGGTTCGTGACGAAGTCGGAAAGCCAGACAGGCTTGACGCGGGCAATGAGGGCGGCGAGGGGCAGGCCCTTCCTGGCGAGAACCTGGGTCATCATGTCGAAAGAGCCGAAGTGGGCCGTGACCAGTATGGCCCCACGCTTCTGCTCGTGCAGGGCCACGATACGCTGCCAACCCTGCTCGTCGAAGTCGACGGTGCTGTCGATCTGCTCGTCGGTCATGTGCTGGGCACGGCAAAGGTCGAAATAGTTGCGCATGACGTTGTGGAAGGCGCCGTGGACGACGCGGCGCACCTCTTGCCTGGAAGCGCGGGGGCCGAGGACATGGCGCGCGTTGCTGATGGCGTAGCGGCGAGACTTGCGGGCGAAGCGGTATACGCCGTCGCCCAGGCGGTCGGCAAGGCGGTTACCGATGCGGGGCGGGATGCGGGAGATGAAAATGCGCAGCACGCCCATCATGCGCGTTCTGGCGCTCAATGGGCGTAGCTGAGACGGTTGTTCGCCGGGCCGGGAGGTCATGCCGGGCGTGGGAGGAAACTCCTAGGTGTTAGACTGCTCGGAGGTCATGCCCTGGGCCTGGGTAATCCAGTTCTCCACGGTGGCGCGACCGCCGATCACGTCTAGCTTATCAGCCAGGTCGCCGGCGTCGGCTCTGGCGAGGTCGTCAACGGTGTTTATGCCGGCGTCCATGAGGCGCGACGCGTAGGTGGGGCCGATCCCGTTGATGTCGATCAGGGCCTGCCTATCAGCGTCTGGCTGGGAGGAGGTAGAGGGCTCGGCGGTTGCGTCGGAAGCCGTGAAGGAGTCGGCGGACGAGGACATGGTAGGGATGGAGGAAGTGTCGCCGGCGGGCACGTCTATCTCGACCGGGGTTTCGGTGAACTCGAAGCCCGCTTCGATATCGTCGTAATCATCGAAATCTTCTTCTCCACCGAGCATGCGTGCGACGGCTCGAGTGACGACGAAGAGCACGAGACCTATGATCAGCAGGCGTAACAGCCAGCGTAGCATGATTTTTGCCTCCTGTGGTGGTGCGGAATAGCCGGGCCTGCGGATAGGCGGCGCGGCGCTAGGACATTATAGCCGAACAGGTAGTCAGGCACAAGTGGTGAATGCAGAGACCGCCCCAGAAAACGCCAACACGCCAGGACGGATTCCAGAAAATGCCAAG
>JBJMMB010000260.1:0-10937 GCA_045805005.1 Chloroflexia bacterium | reverse complement strand
CCTGGACTGGCAGGGAGGTGGGCAACTCCGCGCCCGTGGTGGGCGACGTGGACGGCGATGGCTTTCCGGATATCGTGGTCACGACCGTCCTGCAGGGCCAGGTTGAGAGTGAGGTGCGCGCCTATGACCGGCACGGGCAGAGCCTTCCCCACTTCCCCAAGACCGTGCCCCTGGGAGTAACTTATATGCCTGCGCTGGCCGACCTGGAGGGCGACGGGAGCACCGATATCATATTGGCCGGCGGCGATGGTGTCTGGGCGTACGACCTGCATGGTCCGGGCCCCTATGGGCCGGTCCTCTGGGGCCAGTTCGGAGGTGGTCCCGCCCACCGCAACAGTTACCCCCTTCCGGGTCCGGCGAAGGCAGTGCCCACTCCCTTACCGACCCTCACCCCCACCGTTACCGCAACCCCGCAGCCCCCCACTCCGACCGCTACAGCCGTCCCGCAACAATTGGCCGCCAACAGATCGGGCCTCTTCAGGAGCGTGCTCGTGAGGTCGGCCTGGAACCTCCTCCTTCCATTTTTCTGGCCCTTCCTCTTTATGTCGGCCTTCGCCCTGGCCTATAACGGGTATACCGGCTGGTTGGCCGTGAAGCCCCAGGTTATACTCCGAGCCGCCGGGCTGTGGCTGGCGACCTGCGCCGGTGGTGGCGCCGCGCTGATGGCCGGGCTTATTGGAGGCCTATACGCCTACGGGGTTACGGGCAACCTCCTCGGCAGCCCAGCACCAAACCTCGTGGCGAGCCTCACCACCCCCCAGGGCAGAGGGCAGATGCTGGCCCTGGTGTTGGTTGGGGGCCTGATCACGTGCATGGTTGGAGCCCTGGCGGGAGGCCTCCAGTGGCTCCTCTTCCAGGGCTCTTATTCCCACATGAGTTTGCTAACCTGGGTGCGTGCCGGCCTGACCTTCTGGCCCGCCAGTTACGGCATAAGCCTGGTCATAACCCTGCTCAGTGGGCTCATCCCATGGTCGGTCGACCCGGTGAATGTGATGAGTATATGCGCGGTGGTCGTTGGCGCCAGGGCGGGGAAGATACTGTGCGACCTGGTTGAGGAAGCCGGCAAGCCCGGCCCCGCGCCCTACAGGGCCATCGAGTTGAAACCCTCCGATTTGGACCTCCAATCCGAAGAGAAGGGGCTCAGGTGGGGACGCCTGAAGGGCACCTACCGGGACAGGCCGCCAAAGCTGCCCATGAGTATAACGGACACAGCCATCGTGGCGGCGCGGCCCGCGGACACCGGCACGGGGATCCTCCTCTATCTCTTGGCCCTCGTGGGGTTCTTCGTCATGCTGTGGCTGGCGCTCACCTTCGGTATGCAGAACCAGGGCTCCGCGCAGGCCACCGGTCCCGCCCCCGCCCCGTCACCTGCAGTCGTTGTTCCCGCTCCCACCGCCCAATTACCTTTACCTGAGCCAACCACGACTTCGGGGCCTCTGGCTCAAATAGCCGCCGACATGAAAGTGGGCGAGGGGTTGCTGGAGCGCGGCACGAAGCACATGGAGCAAGGCGAGGACGCAACCGGCAAAGCCGAGTTGCAAACCGCCATCCAGATGTTTGACCACGCCCTGGCAATTTACTCCGTCTACGCCCCGCCATACTACGACCGCGCCCAGGCATACGCCGCCCTCGGCCAACCCGCCCAGGCCGCCGCCGACCTGAACCGGGTGCTGACTCTGACCGAAGACCCGTTGTTGAAGCAGAAAGCCCTCGCCCGGCTGTCTGAGCTGGGCGGCAGCGGCAAGTAGGAGCCGGCTTACTTCACCTGCTCCGCCCCCAGGCGGCCCAGCAGGATCTCATAGCGCGTACCTTTATTCTCCGGGTGGTACTCCAGGCGCTGACGCTCGAAGTATTGCACCAGGTAGCTCTTGCCGTCGTCCTTGCTTACCTCCATGAACGGCTGCGAGATCGGTAGCCCGAACTGGCTGATACCGCCCGACTTGGTCCAGAAGGCAGCTATCGCCTGGCCGCCGGCCGTGCTGTCGCCCACCGTGTGGCCCGTCTGCGAATACCAGGCAAGCGAGCCGCCGGGGTTGGCTACGGCCTTGAAAGCCGCCTCGCGCTGCCTCCCCTGGGCCGCGCTCACCCCCAACAGCCCCAGCAGCACGTTGTTGGGCGCAGCGTTCTCCGGGTGGTACTCGAAGCGCGCCCGCTCGAACCACTGCGTCTTGTAGGTCTTGCCGTCGGTGGGCGACACCTCGTCGCGCACCGGGGTGATCGGCAGACCGTTGATGTAAAGGCTATCGGCGAATGAGCGTCCGCCCTGCCATGCGGTCCAGAAGTCGCCCGACACCGTTATGCCCGTCTCCTTGAACGTGTAGCTGCCGCCCGCTGAAGGTGTCGCCGTGGCAGCCGCGGAGGCCGTGGGGCTGGCCTGCGCCTGGGCGCTAACCGTGACGTTCAGCACGAAGTTAAAGCCGGCGTTCTTGCCCGTCGCGGTATCCTGCACGGTGGCCAGCAGGGCCGGGTTGTATATCGAGTCGGTAGCGTTGCGGTCGACCCCTGGGAAGAATAGCTGAGTGGTCAGCACTGGCCCATTCGGAGCCTGCACCTTCACATGGATATGCACAGTGCGCCCAGGGTACTCACCCGGCTCGACGGTCTCCAGCGTGTAGCGCCCGTTGGCGTCCGTATACTGGTGCCCCCGCAGGGTGTAGCCGCTATTATCGTAGCGCCCATTGGCATCGGCCTGCCAGAAGTCGAGCCAGGCGTGGGCGACGGGCCGGCAGTTCTTGTCATAAACGTAGCCGGTAAGCACCACCTTCGTGCCCGGCATGTTGGCTTCGAGCAGCGAAGTACGCTCGGGCGAGCCCGCCTTGTAGTAAGGACCCTCCGTCAGCGAGGGCGTAATCGTCCCAGAGCACCCCGCCGCCTGCGAAACGCTCGCCGCCTGCGCCGTCTCCGCCCGGTAGGCCGCGGGCAAAACGCCCAGGGCTCCGAACACGGTCGCCATCACCAGGCTGAATGCCAGCCACCTGGAACGACCTCTCCTTGCCATTGCCGTCATGAATCTCTCCTTTTGCTATTACGCTTCAACCGGCTCACCCTCTAGTTTACAACACAGAATGCCGCCCGAGGGCGGCATTCTGTGTTGTGAAATTGCTACGACTGCGGTGTAGGCGTGACCTGCGGGGTGGTGCCCGGAGCGCCGGAGCCACCCTTACCGCCGTGACCACCAGGCCGGCCACCGTTCGGGTGGTCGGTGCCCGCGGCCTCGACCGTGATCACCTTATTCGTGTTTGCGTCAACCTCGACCCCGCCACCGTTAGTGAAGTCCACGTCCCAGTAGACAGTGCCGTTGCTATCCTGGCCAAGTCTGCTGTGGTCAACCGTGCTACCCGGAGCCGCGGCGAGGGCCGTCTGCTCGGCCTGCTGCTGCGTCACTGTGGCTTTCGCGGCCAAAGCTGCCTGATCGGCGCCACCGGGTCCACCATGCCCCCCAGGTCCACCCTGGTCGGTGCCGGCGGCTTCGGTAGCGATCACCTTGCCCGTGTTAGCGTCCACCCTGGCCCCGCCGCCGTTCGTGAAGTCCACGTCCCAGAACGGAGCGCCGTTGTTATCCACCAACTGTGTATGGTCCACCGTGCTGCCCGGAGCGGCAGCGAGAGCCGCCTGCTCTGCTTGCTGCTGAGTAATCACCACCGCAGCGGAAGTCCCTGGCGTGGCGGCCGCGGCGGGCGCCGTCTGCGCCGCGCTGGAGGTCGAGGTAGCGGCGGGCGTCTGCGCGGCGGCATCAGGCGACCCCACCACGCTACCCGTCAATAACCCCAGCCCCATAAGAGCCACAGCCACAGCCGAACCGGCTAACATTTTGATATTCATAGTTGCTTTCTCCTTGTCCTGTTGTTATGTCTTAGTTGTTGCTGGTTCTCGTTTCCGGAGAACCTGGTCCCTTCGCGGTACAAGACCACTATAGCGCCGCAACATTAGGAGAAAGCGCGCGGATAATTAGAGGAAGGTTAGATTCGGCCTCAAGGAGCGCCCGACGATCCAAAGTTCGCCCGTAGCAGCGTGAAGTCCATCATGGTAACAATACTGTCGCCGTTGAAGTCGGCCCTGCCGTCGTAGCCGGGATCACCAGGCATCCGGCCCAGTGTAGCCTTCAGCAGCGTCAGGTCCACCGAGTTGACCGTGTTGTCGTTGTTGGTATCCCCCACCCTTTGGGTGCCCATCTCCGTGTTAGTGACCCGCGCCCCCGATAGGGCCACGCTCCCGGAGGTCGCCAGGAACTGCGGACCCTTGGCCCGCCACGAGTAAGTGCCATTCGCCAGACCGGCCACGGACACCGTGAAGAAACCGCTCGCGTCTGTGTTCCGGACAGGGTAGTTGACCACCGTTGACCCCAACCTCAGCGTTAGAGTGATCGGAGCCTGCTGCACGCTGCTCGGCTGCGCCGGCCTCCCCTGCCAGGTAACGTGGCCCGCCAGCCCAGGCGTGGGCGTGCTTGTGGGTGTGGCGGATGGCCGTGTCGGCGTGCGGCTGGCCGTCGCCGTGCGAGTGGGCGACGCGGTGCGTGTGGACGTCGCCGTCGGAGAGGACACGGGGCGGTCCGAGATGCCCGTGTCGCAGGTCTGCCACCCATACCCCTGGGCGTCGAGCCACCAGCCGCAGCCTATGTCGTTCGTATCTAGGGCCACCAGGATGTCGTGGTGGGCGGGGCTGTTCCACCAGGCGTCCACTACCCCCTGGGGGCTGTTGTAGCCGCAGCCCACCACCTCCGCGTTGCCGAAGCCCGTGTATCCCGACTGATCTATCCGGTCCCACGGAGAGCTACCATCGGTGCCCTCGTGCTGGCACAGCCCCGCCGGGCCAATGTCGTACGAGTGCCTCCGCGCGGCCGCCGTCAGGTGCGAATCGACCCACAGCGCTTGCAGCCCTAGCGCCTGCCGCCGCTGATTGATAAGGTCTACGGTCTGCTGCTCCAGTCCCGCCGCGGGCGTGGGCGAGGCCGTGACCAGCGGCACCTCCCCCTGCCCGCTGCCTGCCGTGGAGCGTGCTCCATTCGACACCGGCGGAGGGGCCTGAAAGCTCTCAGAAGGTTGGGCAGACCAACGGCCCTCAGTCGTCACGACAGCGGAACCGTCGCCGTGTGAGGCAGCCGCACCCGAGACCTCGGAGGCATAAAGAGATGCAGGGCTGCCGGCCCACAGAGACAAACCCGGACCAACAAGGGCAAGGGCCAGAGCAACACGGGTCCCGAGAGGGGTAAACGCACGAGGGGCTTGGCCAACGCGTGGCCGGGCGTCATTCCGATACAGCATATACGTCCCACCTGTTTTCGATGTTGTGCTACAGCGCTACGGACTCGGGAAGTATACCATCTGGAGGGCAAGTGAGCCTACGGAATCTTCCGTAAAGTTGGGGGGTCTATCGAGCCGCGTACCCGTCGCTCACCCTACCGGAGCAAACGTAAGAGTGGGAAATCGCGGAGCCCCAAGCTCCGATTGCGGGGACCTGACCACCCCGCCTTATTACTGCCAAATGCCACAGGCGCTTGCCGCCTTCGCAGAAAACGTCATCCAGTGACCATACTAACCGAAGATGCCTCAGTATCCCATAGGAAACCCATAGCCATTTTGGGGGGTTTGCCACTTAGGACGCTCCGCGCCTGCTAGAGATGCGAAGCCAGAGCCTTATACAATTCCAGAGCATAGCCGCGCTCCGGCAGCCCCGCGACCTGGGCGTCTCCCAGCTCTATTACCATCCAGGTGCCGCCCGCTCGCCTCGCCAGGTCCATCGTAAAGAACCGGCTTCGCACCTGCCCGGCGACCCCCAGGAAGTCATGAACGGGCGGGCCCACAGCCGGGTAGTCGCCGTACTCCCAGTATGGCACCGTGTAAATCGGGTTGCCGTCCAGGAAGAACACACGGTATTCCTCGGAGAGTGGCATGGCGCTCTGTGGGTGGCGCGACACAGCTGCTAGAGGCACGAACTCGCGGAACACCAGCCCGCCTGCCAGGTCCTCTCCCTGCAACTCCAAGAACCGGCGCACCACCCTCTCCACGCCCGCCCTATCCGCGGCGTCGGGTATATAACACGCCTCCTCCCAGTAGTGCTTCTGCGGTTTTACGTAGTCTTTGAGCACGACCGGACCCCCGCCTAACTCCCTCAACAGCGCCATCACAGCCTCAAAATCGAGCGCCTCGCCCCCCGAGAGGGGCATCCACGCCGTAGCGGCCGTAACCCCCTCAATAACGGAGTACGATTCGGGCAGGTAGTGGCAGTGCCGGTACTCCTCCGGACTATTCACAAGCAGCACCCCGCGCGCCGGCAGGGCGTCATACATGGCCGCGTAGTCCGAAGGCTTCAACATCCAGCCCCTATAGACCGCGACTTCGGGCGGGCTCTGCTCCGGCACCCGGCGCACCGCGGCCTGCACCCGCCCTGCCACCAGGTCCTCGTATCCCACGAGGTCAGTCTGGAGCCCCGCAGAACGCGCGGCAGAAACCTCCGATTTGTATTCCGGATCGGGGCTCCCAGGGCTCAAGGGAGCTGAGCAGAACACAAAGCGCACCACGTTTCTCCCCTCACCCCGCCAGCAGGCTGAAGCAATCCAAATCCACGAACGCCCCTGTGAGGCAGCGCAGCTTGGGCAGCCAGTACGCCTCCGAAGCGCCCGAGGTCTGGTCCCACACCGGGTCGAATATCATGTACAGCACGCACAGCCGGTAATCCCTCAACAGGTCCTCCCAGCCATACGCCGGCACCCCGTGCGCCACCAACCCCCGGTGGTATCGCCTCAGCAGGCCCTCCTCGCGCCCACCCTCCCCGCGCTGCTCCCGCGTCCAGAACGCAGGGAACATGTACACCAGATCATAAGCGGGCAGGTTGGCGCTCGCGCTGTCGAAGTCGATCAGGTACGCCCTATCCCCCTCCGCACCCCGAGGGCACAAAAACTGGATGAAGTAGCAATCCCCCTCCGACAGCGTGACCCCCCTCATAGGCCCGAAGCGCTCGGCCAAATACCTGTCCCACAAAGCCGGGAATTGCGAGAGCACCCTTTCGTACAGGTCCCGCACCTCCGCCCCCACCAAATGCCCCGCCTGCTCCCGGAACAGCGCCCACTCCCTCCTGCGCCGCTCGGTATGCTCCCGATACCCCGCCTCCCCGTCGAACCACCGCCTGATGGCGAATTCCCTCCCCAGCCGCGGGTGCTCCCACCAATAAGCGTGGAACTCCGCAATCGCGTCCACCATCTGCTCCAGATGCCTCTCCGAGGGCATCGTATCGCCCGCCAGCAACTGCGGCTTGGTTATCGGCGTGAGATGCGTGTCCGACAAATCAGCAAGCAGCAGGTGCGAGTTGCCATCCTCCTCCGAATACACCGCGTCATAGCAGGGCACGAGCATCGGCAGCCGCGCCTCCGCCCCCTCCTCCCGCACCACGCGGTAGAACAGCACCTCCTCCCTGCCCCACTCCGGCTCCCTGCTCATCTTCAAGAACAGCCGCCTCGGCGCCTCCTCGGGGGCGTCCTCCGAGTACCTCACCTCCAGGTGGTAGGAAAACGAGTTCCACGCCGTGGAGGCCCGGCTCTCCACCCCCACCACTCGCCCCCTGCCCAACACCCCTCGCTCCCGCAGCAGCTCCGTGAGCCAGCCCGGCGCAGCCTGCTCCACTGCCGTCAAAACCCCCGCCATCCCCATCACTCCTCCGCCGCCAGGCAAACCTCGATATCCGCGATAGCCTGGCCCGTCTCCCTGAAAAGTACCGCATGTATCCCAAGCTCCCGCGCCGCGACCACCGATTCCTCCACGTCGTCCAAAAACACCATCTCCTCCGGCCTCACGCCCAGCTGCCCCCACGCGACCTCAAATATCCGCCTGTCGGGCTTCCTGATCCCCTCCTCGTGCGAGTAAACGATCACGTCGCACATATCGCCAAACCCGTAGCGCGCCTGCTCCTTCTCGCGGGCCCCCACGAAGCTGTTGCTGATAATCCCCGTCCGGTACCGCCCTCTCAGCCCCGCGAAATACGCGACAAGCTCCCCATTAAGCTCCCCCAGGTACTCGTCCCACAGGTCGCGCATAAACGCCTCGACCCGCCCCCGGTCCAGCCCCAGCGCCTCGCCTACCCTCCACTCAACCTCCTCCTCCGAAATCTCCCCCAGGCTCCCAGCCCGCCACACGTCCCTGAGCCGCTCGTTCAACTCCCCCGGCCTCAAGCCCAGGTCGGCCTCCCACCCCGTCCTGGGTGTGATCTCCAGCACCCCGCCAATGTCAAGAACCACCGCTCGTATAGCCACAGCCACGCTCCCTACCGCGAACATAGCGGTACCACTCTGTTGATATCGCGCCTCGATAATACCAGACTCAAGTATAATATGTCCCAAGTGTAACTCTGTCCAGCCAGGAACTGCGCCCATGCCCCCCGAATCCTCCCCCCACGAACCGCACGATAACGCCCCCCTCATCGCCCAGGCCCTCAGCGACCAGGGCGAGGCGGCCCTCATCGCGGGCGACCTCCCCACAGCCGCCGCCACCCTCCAGGAGGCCGTCGCCCTGTGGCGCACCGTGAACGAGCCCGCCAGCCTGGCCCATGCCCTGAGCAACCTCGGCGTCACGTACGCCCGCATGAACGAGCCGCGCAAGGCCATCCCACTCCTCACGGAAGCCGCAGCCCTCCTCAACGAGGCCAGCGACCCCGCGGCCCAGGCCACCGCCCTCAACGCCCTCGGAGCCGCCTATCTCGGCCTGGGTGACCACTCGCAGGCCCTCACCCACCTGCGCGCCGCCCTCGCCCTCCACCGCCAGGCAGCCGGCGGGCCGGGCGAGCTCCTCACCCTCGACCTCCTGGCCCACGCCTCCTCCGCCGCGGGCGAAAAGCTGGCTGCCCTCGCCTACCGCCGCGAACATCTTCAGGCCGCCCGCGCCACCGGCGACCGCGCGGCCGAGGCCCAATCCCTGGTCGCGCTCTCCGAGGCCCTCTCCGCCACCGGCTACGACGCCGAAGCGACACCAACCCTCGAGGAAGCGGCCGCCATCTATGAACAACTTGGCTCCCTCCGCGAGGCCGGGGAAACCCTGCTCAAACTCGCCCAGCTCCACCTTGACGCGGGCAACATCCCCGCCACCATCCCACCCGTGGAGAAGGCTCTGCCCATGCTCCGGCAGGCGGGCGCCTGGGACCTCCGGGCCACCCAATGGGAGAGCTTCCTCTTCAGCCAGAGGATGCAGCAGCAGTTGTCGGGTGCGTTCGGCCAGTGGCGGCGCGGCGAGCCGGGCGGCATCGACTCCATCCTCGAAGCCGTCCGCGAGCGCCTCAACACCCGAGGCCCCGGCCCCGTCAGCCCGCTGAACGAGCAACTGCTGGAAACACTCGCCAACGCCGCATCCCGCCTCGCCGCTATCTCGCCCTCCCAACCCCAGCCCAAACAACCCTCCACCGACGACCTCGCCGCCCAGGACACTCGCCCCACACCCGACATCATAGCCGCACTCCTCTCCCCCGATGCCCCCGAGCGCCGAAAAGCCGCCCTGGCCCTCGGCGTGCGCGGCGACCTTACCGCCGTCGAGCCCCTTATTGCAGCCTGCGAAGACCGCAACAACTGGGTGCGCATGGCCGCCGCCCGCTCCCTCGGCAAGCTGAAGGACCCGCGGGCCCTCGACGCCCTCCGCAAGCGCGTGGAAGAGGACCGCGACAAAGAGGTCCGCCGCTCAGCCGCCACCGCCCTCGGCGCGCTCGGCGACAAGCGAGCCGTCCCCTCCCTCACCATCGCCCTCACCGACAACTACTACCGCACCGTCGAGAGCGCCGAGAAGGCCCTCCGCAAGCTCAAAACCGCTCCCGACTTCCCCACCTTCCTCGCGCTCCTCACCCACAAAGACGTAGTCCGCCGCTACGCAGCCGCCAACCGCCTGGCCCTCCTCGGAGACCCCCGCGCCGTGGACCCCCTCGCCCGCGAGGCCGAGAACTCCACCCAACCAATAGAGGCAAGGGTAGCCATGCTCAAAGCCCTCGCCGCCCTCAAAGACCCCCGCGGCCTCGAAGCCGCCCTCCGCGTCCTGGCCGCCACCCCCGACGAGCCCGATGACCCAACAAAGGGCCTGACACCCAACGCCCAACTCAAGCAAGCCGCCCTGAACCTCATCGCCGCCACCGGCGACCCCTCCGGCCTACCACCCCTCACCCTCACGCCCACACTTCTCCCCTACCTCACCGACCCCAGCCCATACGTCCGCCGCGCCGCCGCCAAAGCCCTGGGCGCGGTAGGCAACGAGACCGCCATCCCAGCCCTCGAACACCTCCAGCAATTCGATGACGACACCATACACATACCTTTACCTTCCGAAACCGGCGTCCAACGCGAGCGCCTCCGCTCCGCCGCTGCCGAGGCCATAACCCGCATACGCGCCAGGCTGGGACATTAGCGGCCCCATTAAATTATTAACTCAAAACAAAGGCAATCAGCGGCTGCGCCGCTGATTGCCTTTGTTTTGATTCTAACTTTACGCCCTATGGGGCCATGGAGCCGGTAGCCAACGCCTTCACGAATGTCACCGCGATGGCGTCATCCGCGGTGCGCATCTCCATCTGGTTGCCGTCAATCCTGTATGTGGCGGCCGAGCCGAGTGCGGCCAGGTATGCGCTCTCCTGCTCCATCACGCCCTGCGGCGCGGCGCACGCCTTCTGGGTGGCGCTGACAGGCCCGATCTTGATCCCGTTCTTGCCACTGACCGTGTAGGTGCCCGAGTAGTCGTTGCAGCCACCCGAGCCGCTCAGGATACTGGCCTTGCCGAAGCTCGCGGTGATCTTCGTGCCACTCATGACGCTCACCACGGCCTGCTTGCCGTTGTTATACCCGGTGACGGTCCAGTCGGTACCCACCAGATCGCCGCTCTGGGCGGCGAACACCGCAAGCTCTTTGCCGGCCGCGCCGGATAGCGTCAGTTGCTGCCTGTCAATCTTGTATGTTGCCGCCTGCCCGAGCGCCTTCGAGT
>JBJMMB010000259.1:0-2529 GCA_045805005.1 Chloroflexia bacterium | reverse complement strand
CGGCAAAGAGCTGAAGGACGACCTGGTATCAATAGACGTGCTCACCCGCGAGGGCACCGTAGAGTCCTGGCCCATGGAAGCGCTCGGCCTGGCCTACCGCTCCAGCCGCTTCAAAGCCCACGGCTCGCGCACCCTCACCACCGACCAGGAAGCCATCCTCCGCGCCCGCATCACCCTCTACAAAGACACCGAGCACGAATGCGAAGCCCGCATGCGAGAGTTCCTCCAGGAGCGCCAGGCCAAGCAGCCCCAGGGCAAGAGCGCGGGCTCCACCTTCAAAAACCCTCCCGGCAACTCCGCGGGCTACCTCATCGAGCAGGCCGGCCTCAAAGGCCACCGCCATGGCCAGGCCCAGTTCTCTCCCAAGCACGCCAACTTCATGATGAACCTCGGCGGCGCCACCGCCCAGGACGTCCGCTACCTAATGGACCTTGCTCATGCTAAAGTCCTCGAACAATTCGGCATAGAACTCGAGCCCGAAATCGAATTCATAGGCGAGTAGGAGCGCCGCTTGCTGCGCCCGGTTCGAGTACCACCCAAATTCGTAGGGGCAGGCCCCCGTTGCCTGCCCCTACGATAGTTTGTTTTCATTCCTCCGGTGTGTCTAAACCCACCCCAGCTTGTCCGGGTTCCCCACCGTCCTAATCGTCGTCACCCTTCCGCCCTCGGCCTCGATGAACAGCACAGCGATAACGCTCCCCGCCGTGCGTATCACCGCCGCCGGCTCCCCATTTACCTCCCGCAACTCCGCGAAGTAGGTCTCCTCCGGCAGCCGCGTCGAAGCCAGCACAAACTTGGCAACCGCTTGCGGCCCGTGCAGGGGCCGGGTGGCCGCTCCCCGCGCTTTCCCGCCGCCGTCCGCCCACATCGTCACGTCCTCTCCCAGTAGCCGTATCAGCCCGTCCATCTCCCCCAGCCCCACCGCCTGCATGAATCTCTCCAACAGCCTGTGGTGCGCCTCGCGGTCCGGCTTGAAGCGGGGCCGCCGCTCCCTGATGTGCTTCCTCGCCCGGCTGAACAACTGCCGGCACGCGCTCTCCTCCTTGCCCACGATCTCCGCGATCTCCGCGTACTCGTACTCGAACACCTCTCGCAGCAGAAACACAGCCCGCTCGTATGGCGTCAATTCCTCCAGCAGCACCATGAACGCCATCGAGATCGACTCGTCAAGGCTGCCGCGGCCCGTCAGCATCATGTATGGGTCGCCCTCCGTCACCACCGGCTCCGGCAGCCAGGGCCCGATGTAAGTCTCCCTCCGGGCCCTGGCTGAACTAAGCCGGTTCAAGCTCAACCGCGTCACTATCGTGCTCAGGAACGCCTTCTTCGAAGCTATGCTCTCCGCGGGCACCGCCCGGTAGCGCAGGTACGTGTCCTGCACCACATCTTCCGCCTCCGCGGCGCTCCCCAGCATCCGGTAGGCGATGCCCATCATCAACGGGCGATAGCTCTCAAATTCCTCGACGGGGTCAGTATGGTCCTGCATCACCGGCGCGGCCCACCTTTCCCCCGATTGTAGACCTTTCATGGCCTCGAATCAACCCTAACGCCCCGCCGCGCCTGCCGCTTGGACGCCTCGTAGCGCCCCTTCCCCAGCCACGGGAACGACCCCGGCCGGCGCTTCTCGATCCCCGGCACCGCGCCCAGAACGCGCACCGCCGACTCCCGTATCCCATACCCCACCCTTCCGGTGAAATAATACGACTTGGGTTTGTCATCTGGGCTAAGCCCGAACCCCACGGCCCTGTTCCTCCCTAGGGCGATCCCCTGCCCCATATACACAAAGCTCAGCGGCTTCGGTGTCTCCCCCTTCAGAGCGGCAGCCACCGAATCGGCCCCATGCGCCCCCATAATCGTCGCCGTGAACGCGCTCATCCTCACCTTTACGCCCGGCTCCTCGACCGGCCAGGCCGAATCGCCCACCGCATATACCTCCGGGTGCGACACCGACCGCATGAACGGGTCCACCAACACCTGCCCGCGCTCGTTCACCGCCAGCCCGGCCTCCCTCGCCAACGGCGGCGCGATAAACCCGCCGGTCCACAAACACACATCGTACGCCAGCGTCCCCCCGCTCGTCCGCACCTCGCCCGGCCCCACCTCGGTCACTATCGTATGCTCGTGTATCACCACCCCCAGCTCCTCAAGCGACTTCCTCATATACTTCGCGATCCCCGTCCCCAAAAACTGCCCGAACTCCCCGAACGCCCGCCGCGCCAGCAAATGCACTCGCAGCTTCGGATACGCGCTCGCGAACTCCGCCGCCGCCTCTATCCCCGTAGCCCCCGCACCGCACACCACCAGCGTCCCGCCGCCGTCCGCCCACATCGTCACAACCTCTCCCGCAGCGCCAGTGCCGACAGCGGCCCTTCAGGCGCCAACGTATAGGCGTACTCTCGTACCCCCGGCACCGCATCGCGCCCCGTCAGGCTCCCCAGCGCGTAAACCAACAAATCGTAGTCAATCGACCGCACCCCCTCTTCCGTTTCCACGGCAATCTCTCGCCGCCTAGGGTCCAAACCGCTAACACGT
>JBJMMB010000258.1:0-7297 GCA_045805005.1 Chloroflexia bacterium | reverse complement strand
GCCTTGGGATTATCCGTCTCGTGCAGCACCTCGGGGTCGCCTACGAAGATCCGGTCGCCCGGCTGCAGCGGGTATCCCGGCATAGAATCCGAGCCCGGTAAGGCCGGGCGCACCGTCGCGAATTGCTGCAGCGACGTAAAGCTCGACTGCCCCACCGGCCTCACAAGCGTGTCTAGCTCCGCTCCCGGGCACGCCCTTATCAGCGCCACCCCATCTTGCGTGAGCCCCAGGTAGCACTGGTGCCGGTGTATCAGGTACTGCTGCCGCCCCTCGACCTCCACCGGCTTCACCCACTGCCGCAGGTCGATATCCACTGCGCTCCCCGTTTCCGTGTCCAGCCGTCCCACCAGGAACTCCCCCTGCCGCGTGATCGTGAACCCATCATCAGGGTCCGCCTGGTCATCGCGCACAATCGCGAAGTGCGCCTTCATCTCGGTGTTCGCCACCCCCACCGGTGGGCCCGCGAACACCCCCGCCGGAGCCAGCGCGGGATTCAAGGCCCCTGGACCTGCCGGACTCGGTGCGCCCGGCCCTGTGCTGCCCGCCGCCGTTACACTTCCATCCGGGGCCGGCACCGGCTGCGCGCCTCCTGCCCCTGGGTCCGGCGAGAGCGGCACGTTATCCAGCAGCCGGCCGCAGTTCTCGCAAAACTTCCCCGCCTCCTGCCCCGTGGCTCCACAATCAGGACATACAACTAACATGTCCTTCCTCCTGCTCTAACCTACCGGCAATCTATCCGTTATTACTAAACTACGCACTACCGGTCTCGCCTGTTACGTCCCCGGCCCCACTACTCCCCGGACCGCGCTAATTCTATCATACTAACCCCGCCCCCGCTTGCGCATCCTCCCTCGGTCCTGTATCCTTAGCCATGCGGATCACCGCTATTGCGTATTGCGTATTGCGTATTGCGTAGAGAAGGATGGGTAGACGGTTTTACCACCCAAGCCTTATAGCCGCCCAATACGCAATACGCAATACGAGCCTATGACCGACCTCCAATACATAAAACTCTGGTCCAAAAGCCTCCCCAGCCGCTTGCACCCCGAGCGTAACGAGGACCTGGCCTGGTCCGCCGCCAATCGCGTGGCCCACGCCGTGGTCGATGGCATGGGCGGTGTGCGGCGCAAGGTCGAAGGCGGCGAGATAGGTGGCGAGAACGCCGCCCACATTATAGGCGAGGTCCTCAAAGCCCACCTCGAGGATTTGCCCACCACCCTATCCGCCGACGACGCCAAGGAACTCCTGCGCGTGGTCGTCTCCGACGCCAACGACCGCATCTTCCGTGAGCTCAACGCCTCCGGCCAGATCCCACCCGACCAGATACCCGAGGGCAAGACCGCCGAGGATGTCATGGTCGCCGCCGTCATGACCGCCCTCATCATCTGCGAGGGGGGCCGCCGCGCGGTCATAAGCCAGAACGGCGACACTCGCTGCTACCTCTTCTCCGATGGCGATCTCTTGCTCCTCACCGAGGACCAGGACGCCATCCAGGCCGACATGGTCCAGGGCAAGCTCACCCCCGACCAGGTAGACGCCATCCAGGAGGCCGTAGACGATTTCGACGGCCACGACATCGGCAAACTGGACCCCACAGCCCGCTCCTACTTCGTCCAGCGCAACCTCGTGTACGGCGAAATAGGTGACAGCGAAGCCCCCCGCCTCCCCGACCTCACCACCATCCAACTCCGCCCCGGCGACGTACTCATGCTCTGCAGCGACGGTGTCTACAGCAACCTCACCACCGCCGAGATCGCCAACTCCATGTCCTCCATAGACCCCGCCGCCACCCTGGTCGACCGCGGCGACGCCCGCTCCACCGAGCGCGCCCTCCCCGACCCCCAGGACCTCTCCATCCCCTACAACTGCCGCGCCCACCAGGACGATGCAACCGCCGTAGTAGTCAAGATAGATTGGTGAGCGATAGGGGTCAGGGATCAGGGGTCAGGAGTCGTTGGCAGACACTGAGCCCTGATCCCTGACCCCCACGCCATTGACAATCCCCGCCATTTCCATTAACGTGAGCACATCACCTTACCCCAAGGAGACTACCCACATGAACGACAAGGCCACGGGCGAGCAAACCATCCAGGCTCTGCTGCGCGTCGGAGACGTCCTCAACGCCACCTATGGCAAGAACCGCGAGCGCTTCACCCTCGATACCGACGACCGCGCCCGGCTTGACTACACCCTGCGTCACTTCGTAGACTTCGTGCGCGTCAGCCCGCCCGACCCCACTAATACTAAGGCAATCGAGCACGTGCGCTTCCATCTCGCCTGGCTCTGGGGCATCCTCCTCTACCAGGCCAACCCCATCCGCAGCGTCATCGGCGACGCCGAGATGAACATATTGCTCACCGACCTTGCCTGGGTGCAAAACTTCGCGCACGAGGGCTCCGCCGCCGAAGACGCCATGCTCAACAGCCAACCCGTCGTTCGCTGTGGCCGCTGCGATCGTGCTATTCCCGGCCGCTTCTACTCCCTCTGTGCTCAGTGCCAGGTAGATGGCTACCGGGTCTGCGCCTACTGTGGCCAGGGCGCAGCCAGCACCTCCAACCCATACTGCGACCAATGCGCCGAGGTAATCGTCGGAGGCGGCTAAATAAATAAGGGGTGCCCCAACTACACAGAAAAGGGCTGCATGGTGGACCCTGTCGGGGGCTTGGGGGGTTGGAGCCCCAGGTTTATCCTTTCCCCCGATACCCCATCTTCGCTCGTGTGCGCCAGCACCTCCCTGAGTCCTCGCCGCGTAACCACGATCACAAGCTCTTGCCCTGCGGCCAGCGGCGTTTCCCCCGCGGGACGCCAACGCCCCCCGCCGTCGCCGCCAAGCACCAGCACCCGGCCTTCGACCGCCCGTTCCAGGTCCCCTATCGTCTTACCGTCCGCCCACGAGCCCGCCTCGATATCCACTTCCGCGGCCATCAGCACTCGTGGCCCAACCGGTATGGTAGCGATCACTCGCCTCCCTGCCGCCGCCGCAGCGAACGCGGGCGCCGCGAGCGCCGAAACGCTGCGGGAGATGTGGATCGCGAAGACCCGCTCCACCCGCTCCGCCAGGTCGGGCTCGAACAGCCGCAGCACCACGCGCAAAGTGGGGTTTAGCGCACGCGCGCTCAGTGCCGTTTCCAGGTTGGCGATGTCATTGTCGGTGGCAACAACCATCGAGCGTGCCTGTGCCACGTTCAACGCCCTCAGAGTTGCGGGCATGCGTGCGTCCGCGATCAACACTGGCACTCCCAGCCCCTGCGCCACCGGTATAAAGTGCCCCGTCTCCTTCAGTTCCACCGCCGCCACCGGAATGCCCTGTTTCACGATCTGCTCCACCACCCTGTAGCCGATGCTCCCCAGCCCGCACACCACCACGTGGTCTCGCATCTGCTTCTGCGCCCCGCCCAACGCCCTGGTCAGGCGGGCCGTCACGATAGCGTCCGTGATCAGCGCGTAAAAGAGCGTCAGTGTGGTCGCCCCCAACAGCATCAGCACGATGCCGAAGATCTTGAGCAGCGGAGGTGCACTAAGCAAGCTGATGTCCCCAAAGCCCGTGGTGGTGATGATCGTCACCGTGAAATATAAGGCGTCAATCAACTGGAGGTTGTCAAAGAGCAAGAACACCCCGGTGCTTATCAGGGCGAGCAAGATCAGCAACGCTACAAGGTAGCGCAGGCGCGGGTCCGCGGTCCGCACCAGGCTTACGACCGACGGGCCAAGCAGCCTGAGCCTCGAGAAATCGGAGGATCGCCTCCTTGCGCGTGCCTGTCCCTCGTGCAGCAGGCTGTTCAGCTCCGCCGGCCCTTCGTCAACCAGGCAAAGCGTCTCATCCCTTCCCTCCGGAAAGAAGTCCACAGAGCCATCGGGGTGGACGTTCGCGAGGGGCATGAGCACATCCTTTTGCCCTGGCCGCGCTCGCTGCACAACCAGGCTTCGGCCCTCAATCTCCACCCGTTGCTGCCAGTCCTCGTGCAGCGCCGCCGAAACGAAACCGGGCGCGGCCAGCGCCGAGGAGCTCAAGGCCTTGCAGTCGTGGAAGAGCGCCTCGATTCGCTGCCCCAGGTCCTGGTTGAACATGCGCAGCACGATGCGCAACCGCGGGTTGATGTCCTGGGCCGCCAGCGCCGCGTGAAGGTTGCCTACGTCGTCGTCCTCGGCGATGGCCATGGCGCTCGCCGCAGCCACCCCGGCCGCCCTCAGCACCAGTTCCTCCCGATAGCTCCCCTCGATGACCGTCACGCCCTGTGAGCGGGCCCGCACCACGAACTGCTCCCCCGGCGCCGCGATCACCACCACGTCCTCCCCCAGCCTCAGCAACTCTTCAAGCGTGCGGAAGCCCAGCCCATCCAGGCCGCATACCACTATGTGCCCCTCAAGGCCTTGCTCCGTCGCCTGCTCCGCCCCGTCGCTCATTGCTTGTCCGCTCTCACATGGTAGGGGTCAGGGATCAGAGCTTAAGACTCAAGGCTTGCCTACCGCCCCGATCCCTAACCTCTGATCCCTGACCCCAATTATAGCACAGTACACGTGCCACCCTTTTTGCGTGATGCCCTAAATACGTCCCTTGCCCCCACCCGGAACCCGCTGTACAATTATCGCCTGTGATCCATAACCGCATTAGGGCTCGGCCATCATAGGCAGACACTGACCCCAGACCCCTGACTCCTACAACCATGTACACCCTCTCAACCCACCTCTACGACATCATCTATGCCTCCGTGGACCCCGCCCCCATGGTGGAGCAGGTGCTGACTCTCATCAGTAGGCGCAAGCGGTCTCCGGGCACGGCCCTCCTCGACGTGGCCTGCGGCACCGGCAACCTCATCTCCCTGCTGCGCCGTCACTACAGCGTCGAGGGCTTGGACCTCGATCCGTACATGCTCGACATAGCCCGCCGCAAAGAGCCCGACATCACCTTCCACCAGGCCGATATGGTGACCTTCGACCTGGGTCGCCGCTTCGACGTGATCACCTGCCTCGGCAGCGCCATCGCCGCGGTCAAGACTCTCCCCCGCCTGCGCCAAACCCTACAATCCATGAGCCATCATCTCCATCCGGGAGGCGTCGTCATCATCGAGCCCTGGCTGATCCCCGAAGTCTATAAAGAGGGCAACCTGCACGCCCTATTGGTGGATCGCCCCGACCTCAAGATAGCCCGCATGAATATCAGCAAGCTCGAAGGCCGCGTGTCGGTGCTTGACCTCCATTACCTAGTCGCTACCCCAGAGGGCGTGCAATACTTCACCGAGCGCCTCGACCTCGGCCTCTTCTCCCATGACGACTACGTGCGGGCATTCAGCGAGGCCGGGCTGGAGATGGAGCATGATGCCCCTGAAGGCTCAAACGGCAGGGGGCTGTACTCCGGCGTCTTCCAACCTTCCAAACCGCAAGCGGATGTGTAAATCCATCTACTTTGCCTATTGACTCGTTGAGGGGATGGGCTTATACTGATGTCACTTCGAGGTTACAGGTTCGCTTGTAGCAGCGAAGGAACAGAAGCCCAGACGGTCCTCACGGATTGTTTGGGTTTTCTGTTTGTTACGCAATCCGTAATGGCCCGCGCCTAACCCCCTCCCGCATCACCTCACGCTCCCCCGCCTCGATCTGCTCCATCCACCAGGTCACCCCTACTTCGGCCAGCGCCCTGATATGGGCTCGCTCCTCCTCCCAGTCCTCGCGCCGCTCCCTACCCCCAATGGCTATGTCGAACGGAGTGTTCGCGCTTCGTTGGCTCTCCACAGCCTCTCTAAGCGCCAGCACGTCTTCCGGGGTCATATCCTGCCACGACCCGCCCTCAGGGTGCTTGTACGGCACGATGCCATCCCAGCCGGCCGCTCGCCGCACAGGCCCTTTCTTCGGCCACCCTCCCCCAACCCATATCGGGATCCTCGGCGACTGCACCGGCCGGGGCAAAAATGTTACCTCTTCTACCTCATAATGCTTGCCCGTGTACGTGAATGGCTGCCCGCTCCACAGCCCTGCCAGGATGTCCAGGCCCTCGTCCAGCATCTCCGCTCGCTGCCTCCCATCCTCGACCTCCCCAAAATGCGTGAAGCTTTTCTCCCCAAAGCCTCCCAGGCCCACGCCCAGGATCAACCGCCCGTTCGATAGATGGTCCAGCGTCACCGTTTCGCGAGCCAATTTCCAGGGCCTCCTGCGGGAGAGTGGGGTCACCGTAGTCCCCAGCCGGATGCGCTCGGTCCGCACAGCCATCCCCGCTAGCGCCACCCACGGGTCGCAGGTGGGAGCATTAGGAGAGGTGTAGTAGCAAATGTAATCCTCCACGAAAATGCCATCCCACTCCGCTTCCTCCGCGAGTTGCGCCAGCTCGGCCAGGAAGTGCGGGTCGGCGCACTCACCCCCAATCGGGATTTCCAGGCCATATCGCATGTATCGCCTCCCGGATTTTGGACTAGATAGCGCCCCCAACCCACAATTGTCGGGCCTTCCTCCGGCGTAGCGGATGTGGAAAACTATCAGCATTGCCCATTGACTCGTCGGGGATACGCCCTTATACTGATGTCACTTCGAGGTTACAGGTTCGCTTGTAGCAGCGGAGGAACAGAAGCCCAGACGGTCCTCACGGATTGTTTGGGTTTTCTGTTTGCCCTCCGGCTATGCCGCCCCCACTTCCGGAGCCTCGTTCTCAGCAGGTCCGCCTTCCAATGCCTGCCTGGCCTGCGCTCGCCAGAAAAGCACTCGTATGCGCAACGTCTCCGCACCGTTAGTTCGCGTGCTAGGCCGACCCCGCACCATTCTGCACGCCCCTTCCCAAGTCTCGCGCAGCCCTTCAACTGCGTCCCCACGCTCCTCAGGCTCGCTCGTCCCTCCAGACCGCGCATAATACTCAAAGGGACCGGCCGCACTCTCGTTCATGCCTATTCCTCCACCCTGCGCTTCTCACTTGAGTACACTGGTTGCCCATTCTGTGGGGGTGCCGCTTGCTGCGCCCACCTAGCACCTAGCACCCTACTCAGTCCTTATTCCTCGGTTCACCCACCCCGCGATCAGCGCCGCGACCTCAGCTGCCCGGTCCCAGTACACGTGGTCGGCTCCCTCAACTAGATGAGTGTCCACGCACGGGGAGGCGCTCGCGTTTCGCCGGATGGTCTCCAACTCGGCATCCCCTCCCAACCAGGCCTCCTCCGTGCCGTAGAAAGCCAGGAGGGGGCACCGCACCGATGCGATATAGGGTGTCTGCGTATCCGACTCGTATACGTGCACCGCTATCCTGGCTCGGCCCAGCAGCGTCCGAGCGCTCATGCGGTACCAGGGTGGGTTGCCCTCGAGGAGCGGTAGAAGATCG
>JBJMMB010000257.1:0-13363 GCA_045805005.1 Chloroflexia bacterium | reverse complement strand
TCGCAGTGGGAGAGGATCGGGCAGGACGAGGCGTTCGTGGGGCGATGCGGCGAGGTGGGAGATGAGTTGGGGTCGAGGGTGATCGCTGCCAGGCTGGTGCAGCAGATCATGAGGCTGTGCTTTCTGATGGAGCGGAAGTACGCGCCGTACGCCAAGTGGTTTGGGTCGGCGTTCTCGCGGTTGGATTGTGCGCTGGCGCTGGCGGCCATTTTCGATGGGGTGCTATCAACTGGGAGTTGGCGGGAGCGGGAGGGGCACCTGTCGGAGGCGTACCGGGTGGTGGCGGAAATGCACAATGGGCTGGGCATTACCCGGCCTATGGAGACCCGGGTGTCTAATTACCACACGCGGCCGTATATGGTCATCCATTCCGAGGTATTCGCCGCGGAGATCAGGAAGGCGATAGAGGACGACGCGATCAGGGGGCTCAGCACGGGGATAGGGTCGGTGAACCAGTTCGCCGGGTCGAGCGACGTGCTGGAGGATGTGAGCGTGTGCGAGAAGCTGAGGGTGTTATATGATTAGAGGAGTTAGGGTGTGTCTTGCTTCTCTTTCCCCTTGCCTCTGCGGAAGAACCTCATGAAGGGATCGAAGTAGACGTCGGCCACGCGCTCTTTGAGGGGGATGATGCCGTTGTCGGTGAGGTTGATGTGCTCGGGGCAGACCTCGCTGCAGCACTTGGTGATGTTGCAGAAGCCGACGCCAGCCTCCTCGCGTATCATCTCGCGGCGGTCGAGGCTGTCGTAGGGGTGCATATCGAGGTTGGCGAGCTTGATTAGCTGACGCGGGCCGTAGAAGGCGTCCTTGCGGTTATGGTCGCGGAGGATATGGCAAACGTCCTGGCAGAGGAAGCACTCGATGCACTTGCGAAACTCCTGGATACGGTCCACATCCTCCTGCTGCATGACCAGGGGGTTGGGGGCATTGGCGGCAGGGGTGAACGGGCGGATCTTCTCGGAGTTGCGATAGTTCCAGGAGACGTCGGTGACGAGGTCTTTGATGAGTGGGAAGGCCTTTATGGGGTGGACTGTAATCGGCTCCTGCCCGTCGGTGTAGTCGCGCACGCGGGCCTTGCAGAGGAGGCGGGGCTTGCCGTTGATTTCGGCGCTGCACGAGCCGCACTTGCCGGCTTTGCAGTTCCAGCGGCAGGAGAGGGTGCTGTCCTGGGAGGCCTGGATGTAGTGGATGGCGTCGAGCACGACCATGCCTGGGAAGGTGGGCACGGCGTAGTCGCGCTCCTCCCCGCCGTCGGGGTCGCCCCGAAAGACACGCAGGGTGACGGTCTCGCCGGCGGAAGAGACGGGGCGTTGGGCCTCCTCCTGGTCCTTGAGGGCCGACTCCCTATCCATGGGCATGCTTCCAAGTTTCGATTCTGTTTCGGTGGACACGCTATTCTCCTTGCTTATGTCTTACCACCCGCCTGTGAATAAAAGGGGGAGAGGTTGGGGGGACACCCCCAAACCCCCGGCAGGGAGGGCCCTGCACCCCTTTTTTGGTCCTTGCTGTAATACCAGTTTAGCACCTGCAACCCCTACTTGAACAGCTCAGCAAGCTCCGGGGGCATTTCGGGGACCGGGGTCGTGCTGATTTTGACGTTGTCGCCGTCTTTGACCGCGATGAGGTTCTTCTTGGCCCACTCGGGGTCGGGGTCGGGGTAATCGAGGCGCCACTGGGCTCCGCGGCTCTCGCGGCGCTCGAGGGCGCAACGCACGATGATCTCGGAGACTTTGAGCATGTTTTTGATGTCGCGGGCGGTGTGCCAGCCTGGGTTGTACTGGCGGGAGCCTTCGACGTGCAGGTTCTTGGACCGCTCCTGAAGCTCCAGCACCTTGTCGAGGCACTTTTGCAGGGTCTCTTCGGTGCGGGCTATCATAGCGTCCTCCTGCATGGCGGCCTGTAGTTCCTGGGTGAGCAGGTAGGGATTCTCGGTGCCGGGCGACTCGAACGGGGCGAGGAGGGATTGGGCTTCCGCCTGGATCGCGGCCTCATCGATGCGGCCCAACGAGGATTGGCCCCTGGCGAACTCGACCGCGCCCTCTCCGCCGCGCTTGCCGAAGACGAGCAGGTCGCAGAGGGCGTTGCCGCCCAGGCGGTTGGCGCCGTGCACGCCCGCGGAGGTCTCGCCCGCGGCGAAGAGGCCGGGTACGGTGGTGGCGGCGTTCTCGGGCTCGGCGCGCACCCCGCCCATGGTGTAGTGGATGGTGGGGTAGACCTCCATGGGCTGGGTGGTAATGTCCACGTCGCCGAGGGCGTGGAACTGCTCGTACATGCTGGGGAGCTTGCGCTTGATGAAGTCGGCGCCCCGGTGGGTAACATCGAGGTAGACCCCGCCGTGCTCGCTGCCGTTGCCCGCTTGCACCTCGCGGTAGATGGCCCTGGCGACTACGTCGCGGGGGAGTAGCTCGGGCGGCGGCCTGTTGTTGTCTTTGTCTTCAAGCCAGCGGGTGGCCTCTTCTTCGCTTTCGGCATAGCGGCCTTTGTAGCCGGGCGGAGTGTATTTGGCGTCGAACATGAAGCGCTCGCCCTTGCCATTGCGGAGGATGCCGCCCTCACCGCGCACGCCCTCGGTGATGAGGAGGCCACGCACGCCGGGAGGCCAGACCATGCCGGTCGGGTGGAACTGCACCATCTCCATGCCCATCAGTTCGGCCCCGGCATCGAAGGCCAGGATCGCGCCATCGCCGGTCGACTCCCAGGAGTTGGAGGTGACGCGGTACATGCGCCCCCAACCGCCTGTGGCGAGGACGATGGCTTTGGCCCTTATGGCAAGGAAGCGACCGGTCTCGCGATAATAGCCGAACGCGCCCACAACCCGGTCGCCCTCCTTTAGCAGCCGGGTCATGGTGGTCTCCATGTAGCACTTCATGCCGGTGGAGACAGCCTTGTCCTGGAGGGTGCGGATGAGCTCGAGGCCGGTGCGGTCGCCCACGTGGTTGAGGCGGCGGTAGGTATGGCCGCCAAAGGGGCGCTGCATGATGAGGCCGTCGGGGGTGCGGTCGAACACGGCGCCCCACTGCTCGAGCTCCAGCACGCGCTCGGGGGCCTCCCTGGTCAGGAACATGACGGTCTGCCAGTTGTTGAGGAATTGGCCGCCCTTCATGGTGTCCATGAAGTGGACCTGCCAGGAGTCCTTCTTGTCGAGGTTGGCGAGGGCCCCGGCTATTCCGCCCTCTGCCATGACGGTATGGGCCTTGCCGAGCAGCGACTTGCAGACCACGCCGACGCTGAGCCCGGCCTGGGCCACGGAGATGGCGGCCCGAAGGCCCGCGCCGCCGGCCCCGATAATCAGGACGTCATGTTGAATAGTTTCATACGAGTGCTGAGGACTGGGGGCTGAGGACTGAGAGGAGCTCGCTTGCGCCGGTCCGTTACTCCCAGATGATGACATTGACATAGTTCTCTCCCTAAAGCAGGCTCTTGAATTCGTCTATGGTAAGCCCGGCTACACAGTAACCTCAATCTCGCGTATCTCTTCCTGGGCGTCTTCCTTGCTCAGAGAGTCATTGATGGCAGCCATGTATTCTCGAATGGCATCCTGGATATTCTCGATGGCCTCTGCCTCGGTTTCGCCTTGTGACCAGTAGCCAGGGAGGCCGGGGCAGGAGACGCTGACGCCTTCTTCGGATTTTCGCAATAGGACTTTGTATTTCATGACTTAGAAGAACCTGAAGTCGGTGATGGCCCCCGAGGCTACCAGGCGCACGTAGAAGTCGGTGATGAGGACGCCGAAGAGGCTAGCCCAGGCGAAGAGGCTGTGGCGGGCGTTGAGTATGCTCACTCGCTTCCATAGGCTGTGGCGGACATGGTTGCTGCGGGAGCAGGAGTAGCAGTTAATGCGCCCTCCGATGAGGTGGCGGAACGAATGGCAGCCGAAGGTGTAGAGAGCTATCAGCAGGATGTTGGCTGTGAAGATGAGCGAACCCACGCCGATGCCGAACTGTCCGTTGAAGAAGTAGGACCGGATGGCGTCCCACCCCAGGATGAAGATGAAGATGATCGCTATGTACAGGGCGAAACGGTGGAGGTTTTGCAGGATGAAAGGGAACTGGCGCTCACCGGTGTAGTGCTTGCGCTTGGCTACCTCCTGCACCGCGCACGCAGGCGGGTCCCAGAAGAAGGCCCTGTAGTAGGCGAGGCGGTAGTAGTAGCAGGTCAGGCGGAAGAGGAGGGGGAAAGCGACGATGTAAACGGCGGGCGATACGTTCCAGCCGAAGATGGTCAAGTTGAACCCCAGCAGCGGCGAGTAGAAAGGTGAGAGGTAATTGCCGTGTTCGTAGTACTGGTTTTCGAGGCCCCGCCACATGCTATAGAGAACGAAGCCACCGAGCACCACTACGGTGACCAACGGCTTGATCCACCAGTTGTCTCGGCGGGAAGTAAGAGGAAGGGGCGCGCGCCTCGCTTCTTTGGTCTGCGCGGTGTTTACGGCCATGTGGGCGACTCCTCCTAATTACGAATTGCGTATTGCGTGCTGCGTATTCCGTATTGGGTTGCGTCCCGTGGTTGGGTGGTAGAACCCGCTACCCTTCCTCCTTTACGAAATACGCAGTACGCAATACGGGTTGGTGGGGCCGGCCATGAAGGCTATGGCGGGCGCCACGATGATACGACTTACACTAGAGTGCCGGCACCGCGATTATAGCACGATGCAGACAAATATCAAAGCCGGGCATTGGGTACATCTCCGTTTCATTATACCTGCTTACGTCGTGGACGTGTAGGAGGGTCACGCAGCGTTGTCGGACGGGCGGCACATGCCATGAAGGCAGCCAATGGTCCTGTTTTTGGGCGGTTTCTATTCGCCCAGGAAGGACTACGCTGGTATAATCGTAAGGGGCGAGATACGGGTTGGCTAGTCTCGTAGCTTTACGTGGTATCCGTTTCTCCCTTTCCAGCAAAGCAGGGAGAGATGTTTCTAGATGCGCGAGTCTAACTTATTACATAGTTCTGTTTCTGAGAGAGCCGGCGAGCGTTCTGTTGTGGCCCGGCGGACTCGTTGGGGAGTGGAGCGTGAGCTGGGCCTTGATAGCCCACCCTGGCGGCTTGGATTCCTGGCCCTGGCCGGCATGATGGGGCTGGTCCTCGTGTTTCTCGCGATCCACCCATTTGTGGCATACGTAGAGAAAGGCGGCGACCACTACACCTACCTGGCACAGAGCTTCACCCAGGGGCGCTTATCGGTTGATAGCGTGCCCGATTCTTATGCGGATGTGGTCCTCTGGCATGGTCACAAGTACCTGCCATTTGGCCCTTTACCAGCGGTGCTGCTGATCCCTTTCTTGCCGATCCTGCAAGCAGGTTTTCCATCCGTCAGCATTGGGCACCTCTTCACGCTGATAAACATGGGGCTCTTCTATGCGGTCCTGGGCCGAGCCGGCATCATAGGTGCGAGGCGAAGATGGGCTTTGCTCCTCTTCTTTTTCAGCACCAGCTACTTCTCGACAATTCTGGACCTCACCGCCGACAACTCCTGGCTCCTAGCCCAGGTTATCACGGCCACCTGTTTGCTACTTGCGTTCTGGGAAACGTTGGGACGACGCCGCCCCGCGTTGATGGGCTTCTACCTCGGGCTGGCCGCCCTTACACGCTTCACTACGCTCTTCTGTCTGCCTTTCTTTGTCTGGATGATCTGGCGCAACCCGAAGTCTGAGGCCGCGGGCCTGGAAGGGTCGGAATCGGCAGACACCGGAGCAAGGACAATCGGACATGAGGAAAATGGTGCGGGACAAAGGCACGGGCGGCTCAATCCGTCCCTTGTCAGGCCAACTCTTATGTTCTTCGCCGGCCTGGTCGGCCCCGTGGCGCTGCTGTTCGCATACAACTACGCGCGCTTCGGCAACCCCCTGGAAAGCGGGTACTCTCAGGCAGCCCTCTATTACAACGTGCTCAACCAGGCTCGCGCGCAGGGGCTCTTCAGCCTGGTACACATCCCGAAGAACCTGGTAATGTTCTTGTTCCAGGGCCCGGTGGCCTATCCGTCGATCAATGCGCCCGTGCTGGAGTTCCCCTATCTGGTGCCGTCACCCTGGGGAATGAGCATCTTGCTGACCACTCCGGCCATCGCGTACGCTTTGCGGGCGAATTTGAAGCAGCCCCTTGTGCAGGCTTGCTGGCTTGGCGTGCTTTTCACCATGCTGCCGATATTCACGTACTACGGCATTGGCTATGTGCAGTTCGGCTATCGCTACGCGCTGGACTTCATCCCTCTGTTGGTCATACTTGCCGCGATTGGCTTCGGCGCGCACCCTTCCAGGCGCGTGGGTGCTTTGGTGCTGATCGGCATGGCGGTGAATTTGTGGGGAGTGCTGCTGCTTACTCATCGCGCTTGACGCAAGGCGAAATAGCTGTGTGAGGCAAACGAGGCACCGGTCCCGCGGGACCGGTGCCTCGTTTGCTGTTGGGAGGAGGTGTATGGCTCTATTGGTTGGGCGTGGGGGTGGAGCGAGCGCCCCTGCCACCGCCGCCGAAGAAGCCGCCGTTGCCCAACGGGCGGTCGGAGAGCTGGATCTGGGTGGCGGCGACGTTGTCGCCCGAGCGAGTGCCCACCACCACTATGGTCATGCCCGGCTTGAGATCGGCTGCCGTGCCGGCCACGGTCTTGGTAATAGGTGTGTCGCCGGCTATGTTCACGGTGACGGTCTTGCCCTGGGCGTCGGTCATGGTGATGGTGTTGCCTTCGACCTTGGTGATGGTGCCGGCCGCGCCTCTGTTGCCCGCACCGCCACGGCCTGCGCCAGTGCCACCAGGCCCGCCTCCGAAGAAGCCGCCGGCTCCGCCGATCGCCCCGTTAGCGCCCGTGCCGCCCGCCGCGTTGGGGTCAATGCCCCGTCGCGCGTAGAAATCGGCCTGGGCCTGTGCGCTATCCGACTGGGCCTGGGCCTTGCCCACGCTCATGCCTCCCCAGAAGGCCCCGCCTACCAGGACGATGGCTGCCAACAGCACTCCTACAATGGTCATCGATCGTTTCATTTAGTGTGTTCCTCTTTCGGGGGTCGGGTGTCGGGGGTCAGGGTGTGCATGCGAACCTTGATCCCTGAAGCCTAACCCTTACTCATACCTCAATGCCTCGATAGGGTCGAGGCGAGCCGCACGGCGGGCGGGGTAAATCCCGAAGAAAATGCCCACCGCGATGGAAAAACCGACAGCCAGCAGCCCGGCTGACGGCGTGACAACGGACGTGAACGCGCCACTGAGGGTTATTAGTTGCGCGATGAGCGCGCCAAGCGCCAGACCGATCAAGCCGCCGCTGGCGCTCAATGTGACGGCTTCGATCAGGAACTGGCGCATGATATCGCCGCGCTGCGCTCCGACCGCTTTGCGGATACCAATCTCCCGGGTCCTCTCGGTGACGGAGACGAGCATGATGTTCATAATGCCGATGCCCCCTACCAGGAGCGAGATGCCCGCGATCGAGCCCAGGAACAGGGTGAGCGTTGTGACCACGCCGTTCAGGGTGTTCAGCAGGTCGGCCTGGTTGATCACGCTGAAATCGTTGTCGGCTGTAGTAAGGCGGTGCCGCTCGCGGAGGAGATTGGTGATATCGTCCTGCGCGGTGACCATATGGTCTTTGTCCGCCACCTGCACATAGATAGTGCTGACGCTGGTGCCCGCGACGGCCGCCTGGCGGGTGCCGAAGAGCTTGCGCTGGGCCACGCTGATGGGCACGTAAACCGCGTCGTCGGGGTTCTGAAAGCCGGTGCCGCCCTTGGATTGGGCGACGCCCACAACTCGGAAGGCCAGGCGGTTGATGCGTATGGTCTTGCCTATCGGGTCCTCGCCCTGGAAGAGGGTATCGTTGACGTTGCTGCCGAGCACCGCCACGTTTACGGCGGCGGCTACGTCGGAGTCGCTGAACCAATCGCCGCTCGCGAGGGTCAGGTTGCGCACCTGCTGGTAGGCAGGCGTGACCCCAATTGCCTGGGTGTTGGTGTTCTCGGAGTTGTAGACCACGCTGAAGTTGCCGCGGCTGTAGGTGGGGGCTACCAGGGTGCAGTCGGGGCAGTTAGCCGGGTCGGCGACGGCCTCGGCGTCCTGCTGAGTGAGGGTCGCGGCGCTGCCGAAGGCCGAGCGCACACCTCCCTGACTGGTCTGGCCTGGGAAGATGGTGAGCAGGTTGGTGCCGGTGCTGGTGATCTGGCCAGTGATGGAGTTTTGGGCTCCCTGGCCTATGCCCATGAGGGCCACCACCGCGGCCACGCCAATGATGATGCCGAGCATGGTGAGGATGCTGCGCAGGGTATTGGAGCGTATGCTCCGCCACGCCACGTGGAGCGAGTCGATTACTCTCATAAGGCTACCTCTTCCGCATGGGGAGCGCCCATAGGAACCTGGACGCCCGAGGTGTGGGCTATGATGGGCGAGACTACCGGCTCGTCGGCCACCAGCAACCCGTCGCGCATCCTGAGCACGCGGCGCGTGTAGGCGGCAATGTCGGGCTCGTGGGTAACGAAGATGACGGTGATACCCTGTTCGCGGTTGAGCTGCTGGAATATGGCCATGATCTCGACGCTGGAGGCGCTGTCAAGGTTGCCCGTGGGCTCGTCGGCCAGGATGATGCTGGGGTGATTGACGAGGGCGCGAGCTATGGCCACGCGCTGCTGCTGGCCTCCCGACAGTTGGTTCGGCCTGTGGTGGATGCGGTCGCCCAGGCCAACTGCTTGCAGGGCTTCGACGGCTCGCTTGCGGCGCTCGCTGCTTGACACGCTTCCGCCGCCGTTACGGGAGTAGAGAAGTGGCAATTCGACGTTTTCGAGGGCGTCGGCCCGTGGCAGCAGGTTGAACATCTGGAACACGAAGCCGATGCGGGCGTTGCGCACTATGGCTAACTCGCTATCCGAAAGGCTGCCTACTTCCTGGGCGTCGAGCACATAAGAGCCGCTTGTGGGGCGGTCGAGGCAACCCAGCATGTTCATCATCGTAGACTTCCCGGAGCCCGACGGTCCCATGATGGACACCAGCTCGCCGGCCTCGACGGAGAAACTCACTCCGCGCAGGGCCTGGACTTCGATGTCGTCGCCCATCTTGTAGGTTTTAGTTAAGTTGGAGATCTGTAGCATTGCCATTGTTTACGCCTCTCAAGGCCCCCGCCGCCCGCCAAACCCGCCTAGCAGCCCACCGCCGCCGGTGCCACCGGTCTGGCGGTTGGTTGTGGTGGTGGAGCTGTTGACGACCACGACATCGCCTTCGCGCAGAGGGGTGTTGCCGACGATTTCGGTTTGCGTGTCGTTGCTTATGCCCGTCTGGACGGGGACCGAAATCTGGACACCGTCACTGTCGAGAACGTAGACCACCTTCTGGCGGCCCTGGGTGCGAATGGCACGGTTGGGCACAAGGAGGGCATTGGAGCGCTGGGCAACGATTGCTGCCGCGGTCGCGCTCATGCCGGGGTGCAGGCTGCCATCGGAGGCGGCCTTGGGGTCGAGGGTGACGGTGGCCAGGTAGCTGACCACGCCTTGCTGCACGGTAGCTTTGGGCGATACGAATGTGACGGTGCCGGTGTAGGTCGCGCCGGGGAGGGCGTCGAAGGTGATGTCTACCGGCTGGCCCTGCTTTATGCTGCTGATGTCAGTCTCGCCCACGTTCATGTCGAGGTGGAAGGCGCTTACGTCGACAAGTTCGGCAACGGTGGTGTTGGCGGTGACGGTCTGCCCTGCCAGGATGGGCACGTCGGCGACGACGCCGCCGAAGGGAGCGATCAGGTCGGCGTTGTGCAGCTTGAGCTTGGCCGAGTCGAGGTTGGCCTGGGCCTGGTCGACGGTGGCCTGGGCGGTAGCAAGGTCGGATGCTGCGGCGCCGGCCTTTAGCTTATCGAGGTTATTCTGCGCCTGGTCAACGGCGGCCTGAGCGGTAGCCACGTCCGCCGCTGAAGGGGTGGACTTGAGCTTATCGAGGTTATCCTGTGCCTGGTCCACGGCAGCTTGCGCGGTGGCGAGGTCGGATGCGGAAGGCGGGGCAGTGAGCTTGTTAAGGTTGTCCTGGGCCTGGGCGACCGCCGCTTGCGCTGCTTTCAGGTCGGAGTCGGTCGGCCCGGCCTTCAGTTTGTCGAGGTTGGCCTGAGCCTGGTCGACGGCGGCCTGGGCGCTGGGCACATCGAGGGTACCGCCCCCGGCGCTGCCCCCGCTATTGCCGTTGCCCCCGTTGCCCGAGGTAGACCCGCCCGCACTTGCCGCCGCTTTGGCCGCGGTGAGCCTGGCCTGGGCTGAGGAGAGGGCCGCCTGGGCCACGGCGAGGTCGGCTGCGCTCGGACCGGCCTTGAGGGCGGTGAGCTTGGCCTGCACGGAAGCAAGGGTGGCCCGGGCCGCGGCTACGGCCGAGGCGCTCGGCCCCGCTTTGAGGGCGGCGAGCTTGGCCTGCGCGGAAGTAACAGCCGCCTGAGCTGCCGCGAGGGAGGCCGCGCTGGGGCCGGCCTTGGTGGTGGTGAGCTTGGCCTGGGCTGAGGTGAGGGCCGCCTGCGCGGAAGCAACGTCCGCGGCGCTGGGGCCGGCCTTGACGCTTGCCAGCTTGGCCTGCGCCGAACTGAGGTTGGCCTGGGCCAGGGTGACCGCCAGATTGAGGTCAGCGGGGTCGAGCGAGGCGATTACCTGCCCGCTCTCCACGTGGTCACCAGGCTTGACGTTCAACTTCGTCAGGGTGCCGGGGCTCCCAAAGGTAAGCTGCGAATCGGCGGCGGGCTGAAGCGCGGCGCTCGATAGAACCTCTGACTGGATATCGCCCCGCGTCACCTGGTCTGTCTGGGTGGCCGCGCGGGCAGGTGGGGCGCTGAAGATGGTCTTGGCGGCGATCACGCCGGCCACCAGCAGCACTACGACCGCGCCCCCCAACAATAACCATCTAGTCTTCATGTGTCATGTCCTTCCAATCCTGCCTGCTTGCGCGCCTGGTGGTGTAAGTGAGTGAGAGCGCGCTCGCACCGGTACTTTCACCTTTATAGTTTAGTCGATCAGACTTAAGGGATGGCGGTACAAAAGTTAAGATTGAATTAAGCTCCAAGACCTTAATCGAACCTTAACTTTTCTCCAATGCTGCCTTAAGCTTGAACTGGTACACTGATGATGGTGATATATTACTCGTGGGGCTTATATATAGGCAACAAGGGTTGCGACAAGAGCATATTGAATGAACGAAATACAACCTATAAATAACGATCTGGAACGGGCGATACGGGTGCTCGTGGTGGACGACGAGCCGCTGATAGTCGAGATGTTGAGCATGGGCCTGAGCTATGAAGGCTTCGAGGTGAGTGTGGCGCGCACGGGGCACGAGGCCCTGGATCAAGCGCGGGCGTCTAACCCTGATGTGATCGTGCTCGATATCATGCTGCCGGGCATGGACGGGCTGGAGGTGTGCCGGCGGCTGCGCGCCCAGGGCGACGTGGGCATCCTTATGCTTACGGCGCTGGGAGAGGTGGACGACAGGGTGACGGGCCTGGACAGCGGGGCCGACGATTACCTGGTGAAGCCTTTCACCTTCAAAGAATTGATGGCGCGGGTGCGGGCTATCCTGCGGCGGAGGGGCATCAACCTGCAGCGCGTGCTGCGTTTGGGCGACCTGTCCCTCGACAGGCAGAGCCGCCGCGTGACGCGTGGGGGCCGGGTGATAGAGCTTACTCCGCGTGAGTACGACATGCTTGAGCTTTTCCTGACCCACCCGCGCCAGGTGTTCACCCGTGACGTGATCCTGAACCGAGTGTGGGGCTACGATTACCTGGGCGATACGAACGTAATCGACGTGCACATTCGCCACTTGCGCGAGAAGCTGGCCGACGACGACCGCAGCCTGATACGCAGCGTGCGCGGGGTTGGCTACGGGCTGGAGCCTTCCGATGGCGCTGGCTAGAACGATCCGAGCGGTAAGATGGAGCGTGCCGGTTGGCCTCCAGTTGAGCGCCCTATACACGCTCCTGTTCGCGCTTATCCTGACGCTGCTGGGAGCAGCGCTTTACGTGCAGTTGAACAAGTTCCTGGTGCAGGACGCTGCCGACCGCCTCAAGCAGGCCACGCAGCCGGTGATAGCTCGAAGCCACTTCTTCGAGCGCGGAGAGCCCGGGCGCGGCGGTTTCCAGGGGGGACCTCCTCCGCCTTACAGCGAGGGGCAATATGTGGTGCGAGGCTTGAGCGCCCCTGACGTAACCGTGGCTCTACTCAACATAGAGGGCATGGTACTTACCACTACCGAGTCGCTGGACGGTGAGGGTCCAAGGACGCTTCCGACCCTGCCTGATGGCTGGGTGGACAGCGTGGCGGCGGGCACACCTGGCCAATGGGTGCTCCCCAACCCGGACGGCGGGCGACTGCTGGTACTGGCCCAGGCGTACAGGTTTCCGTTCCCCTCGGACTTGCCGGGGAACCGCATCATCCTGGAGCAGGTGGCCTCGCTTGCCGCTGCCGACGCTCTGCTCAACCAGTTGCGCCTCTACGTGGCCCTCGGGATCGTGTTCGGCACCCTTATAGGGGTAGTGGCAGGGCTCCTACTGACCAGGGCGGTACTGCGCCCACTCGACAAGATGGTGAGCACCGCGGAAGGGATTGCGGCGGGCGACCTGAACCGCAGGTTGCGCATGCCACATGGGCATAACGAGATAGCACGGCTAGGCGGCGCGTTCGATCACATGGTGGACCGCCTCGCCGCCGGACTGGACGCCCAAAAGCGGTTCATCGCGGATGCCTCCCACGAGCTGCGTACTCCCCTTACGTCGCTGGAGGGGCTAAGCGAGATGCTGCTCATAGGTGCGGACCGGGGCGACGCGGGGGTGGTGCAGCGCACGGTGCGCTCGATGCACGGCGAACTTGCCCGCCTGGGGAGGTTGGTGACCGACTTGCTGACCCTGTCGCGGCTGGACGGCACGACTCCCATGCCCTTTGTGTGCGTGGACGCCTCTAAAGTGGCGGGCGAGGTCGCGGCGCAGATGGCCCCGCTCGCCGAGTCGCGGCAGGTGCACCTGGTAGTGGAGTCTCAGGGGCCGGTGATGGTGCGGGGGGAGCCGGATAGGTTGAAGCAGGTGCTGATCAACCTGGTGGACAACGCGCTGCGCTACACGCCGCCCGAGGGCGAAGTGCGCCTGTCGGTGGCAGACGACGCGAGCACAGGCCAGGCGGTGCTGCGTGTCCGAGACACGGGCCCCGGAATCCTGCCCGCCGACTTACCTCGCATCTTCGACCGATTCTACCGGGGCGACCCCTCCCGCGCCCGCTCCACGGGCAGCACCGGCCTGGGGTTGGCTATCGCCCGCGCCATCGTGCAAGCCCACGGCGGCATCATCACAGTGCAGTCGCCCCCCGGCAGCGGGGCCATCTTCACCGTGGCCCTCCCGGCCGGGGCGTGCTAAACGTACAGATTCCCGGAAAACGCCAAGAACGCCAAGACG
>JBJMMB010000256.1:0-2459 GCA_045805005.1 Chloroflexia bacterium | reverse complement strand
CGGCCCATTCCCTGTAGTGGTCCTACTCCACGGCAGGCACGTGACCTGCTATAACGGCACGGGCGGGACGCTTTTGCAGTGGCCTTGTCCCTCAGGTTATCAGGCGGTGCCGAGTTACCGAGGATACGATTACCTCGGCCAGATCATTGCGAGCTGGGGCTATATAGTTGTGTCCGCCAGCGCCAATGGCATCAACGCCATAGACAACAGTTCCGCATTCTTTGGGATGCAAGCCCGCGCCGAGCTGGTGCAGGCTCATCTGAACCAATGGAACACGTATAACACAACCGGCGGTACGCCTTTCGGTAGCCAGTTCGTGGGTAAGGTGGACCTAACCCGCGTGGGCACGATGGGTCACTCTCGCGGCGGCGAGGGCGTTGTCAGGAACTTCAACTACAACGCCTCACTCGGGTCCCCATATGGCATCAAAGCCGTGATTCCTCTGGCTCCAACCAACTTCTACCGCACTGTAATCAATAACGTCGCGCTGGGCTTGATCCTCCCCTACTGCGACGGGGATGTGAACAATTTGCAGGGCATCCACTACTACGACGATGCCCGCTACAACGTACCCGGCGACTCCGCCCCTAAGCACTCATTCCTGGTTATGGGGGCCAACCACAACTACTTCAATACATACTGGTCGTCGTCAAGCTCGTTGACGGGCGGAGCCGACGACTGGAACGACTATACGCACACCCCGGCTCGCGCCCCGGACGGTTTCTGCGGCCGGTTCGTCAGCGGCAACCACCGCCTCAGCGAGGCGCAAGAGCAGGGCACGGGCGTTGCCTATATGACCGGCTTCTTCCGTACTTATGTTGGCAGCGACACGGCCTTCTATTCGATGATGGTGGGCGATACTCCCCCTCCGCCATCGGCAATGACCAGCGAAATATACCCGTCGTTCCAGGCTTCTAATAACCCGGCCAGGAGGCGGGACGTCAACCGGCTGCTCGATTCGACCAACCTTACGACTAACACCCTGGGCGGGGCCGCCACACAAAGCGGTATGACCCCTTATGATCTATGCGGCGGACTATCTCCCCAACCACAGCACTGTTACACGGATTCGAGCGGCACTGCCCGGCAGTCGCACACGGACCCCGCTCCGATTGCCACCTCAGTACGCGGTCTGAGCCAATTGCGCGCCGGTTGGTCCGGCACGACGAACGCCTTCGTGCGGAACGACATTCCGGCAGGTTCGCGCGACGTCAGCGGCTTTGAGGCCTTGCAGTTCCGGGTTGCTATGCCGCCCAACTTCTACGACCCTAGGAACCCAACGAACATACCTCTCGACTTCAGCGTGGTAATGACCGACGGCACGGGCACGGCCGACTCGGTTTCGGTGGGCGCGGTTTCCAGGGCCCTCTACTACCCGCCCGGCACTATCTATGAGGTGCCGCACCTCATCCTGAATACTGTTCGGGTGCCTCTGGGGGCCTTCTACGGGCTCAACCTGGGTGACATTCGGGCCATAGAGTTCAGGTTTGACCAGCGGAGCACAGGCGCGCTCCTATTCAGCGATATAGCATTCGCCAGCATCGGGCTTACTGTTACCCCCACGCCAACCGGTACGCCCCCGACGCGAACTCCCAGCCTCACCAGGACGGCCACGAGCACTCCTACTCCTACAGCTTGCGGGACGAGCGGTGGCTATGTCGTGAATCAGTCTACAGGCGCGAGCATAGATCCGGGCACGACCGACATAGGCAACCACACCGACGACGGCCTGACTACCATTGCCCTACCCTTCCCGTACCAGTTGTACGGTACGACCTACAACAGCGCCCAGGCCGGCTCCAATGGGGCTCTATTCTTCGGTACGGCAAACAGCACCTATCAGGTCACCTGCCTGCCCAATAGTCTCGGCACAATTGTGATCGCGCCCTACTGGGCCGACCAATGCACGGGGGCGTGCGGCGCCAGCACCTGCACGGGTTGCGGCATCTTCACCTCGACCAGTGGTTCCTCACCCAACCGCATTTTCAACATCGAGTACAGGACCAACTACTACAACACGAACACTGCCCTCGACTACGAGGTGCGGCTGTATGAAGGTCAGAGCCGCTTCGACGTGGTCTATGGGACGGTGAGCTCGCTTGCCAGCGCCAACGACAGCCAACTGACGGTGGGGGTAGAGAGGGATCCTACCTTCTTCACCGCGTTTGGCTGCGACACCTCGGGCGGGCAGGTCCCGCCGGTCAGCGCTGGCCAGCAACTGGCATTCACGCAGCCCTCATGCGGCACCAGTACGCCCAGCAGCACTCTGACCGTTACACCCACCGCGACTGACACGCCCACCCCGTGCCCTTCCTGCACCGTCACCGCCACCCCTACCCAGACGCTTACCCCTACCTCAACGCCTTGCGTTCCCGCCACCAACTATAGCTTCTCAACCTCCTCAGGCGCGGCAATCGTGCCCGGTACTACCGACATCGGCAACCACAGCGACGACGGCG
>JBJMMB010000255.1:0-25419 GCA_045805005.1 Chloroflexia bacterium | reverse complement strand
TCGGCGCCTGCCAGGGCGCGAACGCCCCTGGCCATAAGCAAGGCGCATTGCTCGCTGACCGCGCCATGCTGGATAATCACCTCAGTGGGAACGCCCAGCAGCCTGATTTTCAGGTCGTCGTGGTAGCTTAGTACCCCTCCAAGGAAATATGCGGATGAGCCTGGCATGTCGGTGAGGAGATCGCCGAGCAGCCCGCCGGTGCACGATTCGGCCACGGCCACTGTGAGGCCAAGCCTCGACAGCAGTTCGCCTGCCTGTTCCTGCGGTGCCGGTTGCAAACGATCGATCCTCCCCCGGTGGGTAGGGGTCATGGGCCGCGGACTAGAGAAAGTAGACAAACCTTGATCCCTAGTCCCCAACCTCTGACGCCTGGAGACAAGTATAACACAAGGTGGCACAGGACTTGCATCGTAACTGTGTTGCCCAATCTTAAGTGTGGGGACGACGAGGTCCTATGCGAGGCCTATGCTGAACGGTATCCTGGAAAGACGCCCCGGACTCGAGGTAAGCACCCGAACCGCGAGCGAAGCACGAGCGAGCAGCGCGTCTGCGCGCATCGTACCGGTCGCGGGGAGCCTGCTGCTCATCCTTTATATACTCTACTTCTTCTTGATGCAGTCGCACACCCTCTGGCAGAGCCCGACTCTGATTTCGGACCGCTGGAAGCCGGTCTTCTACCCGCTCATCCAGGCGCTGCCATACGGTTGGGTGCGCGCCCCCAAGTTCAGCGAGCTTGCCGCCATTAACTCGGGGCTCTACTTGCTGCTGATCGGTGCCGTCTTCGCGGTGTACCTGTATGCGGTGCGGAGGGTCTTCCGGCCAGGCGCGATACGCGCAGGGGACGTGAAAGAGGCGCTCGCAGGGGTGGTCATCTTCCTGGTGGGGGCGCTGCTCGTGCTGATGGTCGTCCCCGGCGTGCTCTCGACCGATCTGTTCAGCTACATCTGGTACGGGCGGATCATGGTGGACTTCGGGCAGAACCCCCTGACGCACGTGCCCGCCGACTACACCTTCTACGATAAGGGTGGGTGGCTGCAATGGGTCTTCTGGAAGGAAACCCCTTCTGTGTATGGTCCGGCCTGGCTGCTGGTCGCGGGTGCGATCGCGCAAATCTCCAACGCCATGGGTGGGGACATCGTTAATCAAATCCTGGGGCATAAGCTGGTCGCGGCCCTGGCCCACCTGACCAACGTTGCGCTCATCTGGCAGATATCGGGGATGTTGATCGAGAGATATTGGCGCAGGCCCGACTTGCAGGCGCTGAAGCTCGCGGAGGGCGATTGGAAGGCCGGGATGCGCCTGGCCGTCACGCTAGCTTACGCCTGGAACCCGCTCATGGTGATCGAGATGGGAGCCAACGGCCACAACGACGTACTGATGCTCACGGGCGTGCTGCTGGCCTTGTGGCTGCACCTGACAGGACGCTGGCGCCTGGCGGTCGCGGCGCTGGCGGTCGCGGGCTTGATTAAGGCAGCGGTGATTGTGTTTCTACCCGGTTACCTTTGGTTGCTCTGCTGGGAGGCCGCGCGCGAGGGAGCAGTCGGCAGTAAGCAGTCAGCAGTAGGCAATCGAAAGCTGGTGCGTGCCGCCCACGACCTGCTGCCTGCTTTCTGGCGGCTGGCGCAGGCTGTGGCCATCCTCGGGGGGATTGGGCTGCTATTCTACATCCCGTTCTGGGAAGGCCCCGCCACCCTCAAGCCGCTCATATCTGGGCCCGCGCAGGAGTACTTCGTTAACTCCCTGGCCGATGTGTTGAGATGGCGGGTTCCCGAGGTAATCGGGGATCTGGCGAAGATGCTCGGCTTGCAGCCGCAAGACTTCTGGAGCGCGGACGCCGTGGGCTCAAGGCTGGAAGGGCCCATTCGCTGGGGATTTACGGCCATCACGGGTGCGGTGGCGCTCACTCAGACCTGGAGGGCCCGCACTTTCCCAGGCATGCTAGTAGCCTGGGGTTGGACGCTGTTTGCCTACCTGACCGTGGGGGCCGTCTGGTTCTGGCCCTGGTACGTTTCCTGGCTGGTGATTGTGGCGGTGCTGCTGGGGCCGGGGAGGCTACTCTCCGCGACTCAGATATTGTGCGCGTCGAGCATGGCTCTCTATGGGCTGTACTGGCAGGGCGGCGACGAATTCGTCCGGGACCTGATGGCGTGGAGGCCGCTGGTGATCATGGTTCCACCGCTGGCGTACGTGATCGCCGCTGGGCTCAAAGCGTGGCGCCGGTCCTCGGTCGCCCCTCGGATCGCCGCGAGCGCGCCCTCGCCCGCTGTGCCGGTGGCGGTGCGGGTTTCGCTATCGCCCGCGCCCCTGAGGTCGAGGCCCTCCCCCGAGGGCACGCCGGGCTGGGACCAGGCCGCGTTTCAGGGTGGAGAACATCAGGACGGGGTCACCCTAGAATAGAATCTGAATCAGAAGAAGCCGCCCATGGGCGGCTTCTTGGGGTCGGGTTGAGAGGGACCGGTTAACTATCGCTTACTGTTGCGCTGCCGGCTACAAGTGGCGATTCGGTTCGGCTCTCCATGGAAAGCATCGGTGAGAGTATACGCTGCAAGGCCATTGTGTGGCTGCATGTTCCATAGCCAGAGTAGAAGCTACAAGTACAACTCCAATGATTGTCGACCAGGCTGAGATGATAGATGTCGTGCTCGCCTTTGAAGTCAGCCTGCAAGTTATGGATGGTCACACGCTCCGGTTCATGCTCGTAACGCTGCGCTTTTTCGATTTTGCCTATCATGCTTGAGTGCATTTTTCCATCCTCCATTGTTGTTCAGTTGTGCCGATAGCTCTCACCGGCGGGCTATTGCCCGCTCTCAACCGTGAAGGGCCGCTAAGTGGCCCGCAAACACAAACACCGGCGCGAGACGTTATCTCGCCGCCGGTGCATTACTCGGGTCTCCAGGGCATCAAGCTCAGGTCGAGCCCTACCCTAAAAGCTATAATTCTCATGGCTTGCTTCCTCCCCTTACGGAGATTTCGTAATGCCATTATAACCCCGAGGCCGGGCGGAGTCAACCCCTTTTTGCACCGACAAGACTACACAACTTCGGCGGGCACAGCGTATAATATGCCTTGTATATTTCAGAATAGCCCTACGGAGGCAAGTTGGTTAATGCGACAAGTAAATAGGCGGTTCCGATTGGCCGTGCTTCTTGCCCTCACGGCTACCCTATTCCAACCCGGCCTGGTACGGCCATCGTGGGACCCGGCACGGGCTTCCGCGGATGAGCCATCTCTGACCTTATTCGGCAGTGCCCCGGACGCGCCCGACAGCGAATTGCAGTCTATTGTTGAGGACGCGGTCGGGGACCTTCCGGGCACGTGGGGCGTGGCCATCAAGAAGCTGGACACCGGCCAGTACGCCGAGTACAACAGCGACAAGCAGCAAATCTCGGCTTCATTGTACAAGGTGTGGGTGCTGTGCGAGTTGTTCAGGCAGGTCAACACGGGGGTGGTGACCCTCGACGACGAGGCGACGGTCACCAGCGACGACGCGTACGAGGACAGCGTCAGCGGTGACTTGCGCTTCGACGTGGGCGATAGCGTATCGCTCGGCCATGCAGCCGAATTGATGGTCACCCTGAGCGACAACACAGCGGCACACGTGTTGGTGCGCAACCTGGGGGTGGACAATATCAACCGCACGATGCAGCAGAACGGGCTCACCAATTCGGTCCTCAACCTGTCGGGCAATGGCGATAACCTGACTACGCCGCGGGATATGCTGCACGTCATGGAGTTGCTCGCTACATCCCAGCTGGTGAGCGCCAAGGCAAGCAAAGATATGATAAGCCTGCTGCTGGACCAGCAGATCAACAACCTCCTGCCACCTGGACTGCCCGGTGGCACCCCCTTCGCGCATAAGACGGGTGCGCTGGACTACCTTCTCCATGACGCGGGCATCGTTTACAGCCCGGCGGGGCCGTTTGTGATCGTGGTGTTGGCTAGCCACATGGACGACTACGGCACGGCGTGGACAAACATGCCCGAGTTATCGCGCAGGGTGTACAACTACTTCACAACGAGGCCAGGCAGCCCAGCCCTGTACTTCCCACGCACCCGGCAGAGCGTGGGTCACGATTTCCTTAAGTTCTGGTACTCCTACGGAGGGGCGAGCGCATTCGGCGATGCCATCACTCCGGAGATGAAGGAGGGCGACACCCTGGTGCAGTATTTCGAGCGAGGCAGGCTCGAGTGGCACCCGGAAAACGCCGGAGCGGGTGGTCCCCAGCCGCAGGTATCACTGGGGCTCGTGGGCCAGGAGCGAGCCGCTCAGTTGGGCCTGTCATGGCCACGCGGCACCGACACAGGGGCGGGTCAATACTTCGACGGCACAGGACAGACGGTAACAGGAGCGTTCCTTACCTTTTGGCTGAACAACGGGGGCCAGCGGGCCTTCGGGCTGCCGATCTCCCCGGCTGGGGACATGGTGAGCCCCACCGACGGTAAGACCTACGTCACCCAGTGGTTCCAGCGCGCCCGCATGGAGTACCACCCCGATCTTCCGTCAGGAAAACAGGTCGTCCTCGCCCCTCTGGGCAGCGAGATCCAGGCCGCGAAATCGACACGCTAAGAGTGCCTAACAAGACTCTAACGCGAATCATGGCGGGTAGGGGCGAACCTTGTGTTCGTCCTCTCACCCAGGCACAAAGGCCACAGGGCGAACACAAACTTCGCCCCTACCCCAGGCGGTTCTGTTAGGAAATCGAAAGGCCCCGAACGCCGGAGACCGCAAAGTTCTCACCCCCAGCGGAAAACCCCGCTAACCGCGCTCGGAGCCGGGCCTCATCCAACCCCAAACAACAAGTTAGACAACTATCTAGCATTTCCCATTTTCCCCATTTCACGCGTGAGAATCCCCCAAAACCGGAAATACCGGAAATTTGAGGACATGTAGCCCCTGCGCCTCGCAACTCCCTGGCTGGGCATGCGTTTAACTACTGCAGGCCGGTCCTGCCAGGTATGGTTTGTGCTTCTTGAGGTGGAAATACTTGTCGCATAGTCGACCGGAAAGGTATCGTAGCTCACTATGACTTCACCATTGAAGATGCCGCGCGGCCCCTGGACATCCACCATGAGCATTGGGTTGCCGGCGCTCATTGTAATGCTGGCTATTGCGGGGTTTTCGGGGCAGGGAGGATCGGGCGAAACATTGGCCGCGGCTCCGAATGCCAACTTCCAGTATGGGTTCACCATGGCGTTGCTGCAAAACAACACCGAGGTGAAGAACATGGGCTTCCAGTGGGTGTCGTACACGCTGGGGTGGGACTCCGCGGAGCCCTCGCAAGGCACCTTCGACTGGGGTAATGCCGACAACATTACCAACTACGCCCGAAATGCCAGGGTGAACGTTTTGATACGCGTCAGCCGCTCGCCGGCCTGGGCCAGGGACCCGGCATGCTCGGGTAGCGACACCTGCCCTCCGGCCAACCCCGCCGATTTCGGAACTTTCATGGCCGCGCTGGCGGCCCACGTCAGGCCCATGATCGCGCCATACCGCGTCGCCTACGAGATTTGGAACGAGCCCAACACCGAGCAGGAATGGGGCGGGATCTGCCCCGACGCCACCCGGTACACGGGCCTGCTGCGAGCCGCTTACCCGGCTGTGAAGGCGGCGGACCCCAACGCCACCGTCGTCGGCGGCGCTGTAACCACCGTGGCCCAGAGGCAGACCTTGCACCCGGACGTCTGCCCGGTTGACGATATCACCTTCATCGAGGGGATGTATGCAGCGGGCGCGGCCCCGTTCTTCGACGTGCTAAGTGACCACCCATATGGCTTCGCCAGCGAGCCGGAGGCCGACCCGTTGACCACACACCCCGCGCTGGTCTTCCGGCGGGCCGAGCGGCATCGCCAGGTGATGGAGGCGAACGGGGATGCTGCCAAGCAAATCTGGGCCACAGAGATGGGGTGGGCTATCGACCCACGCACCGAGGGGGCCCCGTGCGGCCAGCCCGACTGGTACTTTATCTTCAACCCCCAGCAGCAAGCGGATTACCTGGTCCGGGCGTATCAATGGGCGAGATCCTACTGGCCCTGGATGGGGGCCATGTTCACGTTCAACTATGACTTCAACGAGGCGCCCTGGTACGAAACCTGCCACCCGTTCCGGTATTGGTCTGTCAGGGGACGGCCCGCCCAGGCGGCGCTGGCGGCGATGGTTCAGAACCCGCCGCCTACCTACACGCCCGTGGTCGACAACCCGCCCGAGGTGAGCGCGGTCAGATATAGCGCCCTCAGTTTCACGCGTAGCGGCGGGCAGCTTACCGTGGACGTGGACGCCTCGGACAACGACCAGACCGCCGTCGATTCTGTGAATGCCATATTGCAGTACCCTGACGGCAGCTCCCAGTTATTCGTTTTCAGCCTGGTGGCAGGCACGCCTCGCTCCGGCACCTGGCGGGGCACCATCCCAATACCGCCCAATAGCGGCTCGAACACTGAGGCGTACACGGTGAGCCCCTATGTGGTGGAGGCAGAGCCGCAGAGGCGGTCCACAAACGCCCCACCGCAGCATATAACCGTAACGAGCACCAGCTTCGCCGATGTGCCTTCCGACTTCTGGGCCGCTACCTACATTGAATACCTGGCGGGTAGGGGCGTGATCTCGGGGTACAGCGACAACACCTTCAGACCCAACAACAACGCCACCAGGGGGCAGTTCAGCAAGATGATCGTGCTGGGAGAAGGCTGGCCGATTGACCTCACCAGCGCACCCCACTTCACCGACGTGCCGCCGGGGAGCACCTTCTATGAGTACGTGGAAACGGCGGTGAACCACGGAGTCATCAGCGGCTACGCGGACCGAACTTTCAGGCCCAATAACAACATCACCAGGGGGCAGATCGCCAAGATAATAGTGCTCGCCCAGGCATGGCCGCTAGAAAATCCCATAACTCCGACTTTCGTGGACGTTCTACCCGGCTCCCCCTTCTACGGCTACGTGGAAACGGCGGTGGCGCACGAGATCATCTCCGGCTACGCCGATCGCACGTTCCGTCCAAACAACCTAGCCACGCGAGCCCAGTTGAGCAAGATGCTCTACCTTGCGCTCACGGGAGGCGGAACGCCAACCCCCACGGCGATCGCCTCCCCAGCAGCCACCGACACGCCCACGAGCACACCCGGCGTCAAGGCGCCGCCACGCCCGAAATCAAGATAGGGTTGGGCTCCCCCCTGCCGGGGGATTGGAGCCCAACCCTCACATCATAAAGGGGTGCAGGGGGCTCCCTGCCGGGGGTTTGGGGGTGTCCCCCTACTCTCATTTCTTCCCAAGGGGTGCAGGGGTCTCCCTGCCGGGGGTTTGGGATGTCCCCCGACACTCATCTTTCCCCTCTCGAGGGAACCCGGGGGCTAGCCCCCGATCCTTTGTCGAGCCCATAGGTGCTTTGCGGTCGCCCGAGCCTATATGGTATAGTATGGTGCTTCGACGCGCGGCCGGTTATCGGGTATTCTCGTGGAGGGATGCGGCTGCTGCGGCCGGGCTAAATCGCGGGTGATGAGGAGCGAGTGAGGATGCCGGACGGGTCAGCAGGGGGACCGCATGGCGCCGAGTAGTGAAGGGGCGCCCAGCACGCTTATCGTGGGCCAGTCGGGTGGGCCGACGGCCGTAATCAACTCTTCACTGGTGGGCGTGCTCAGAGAGGCGAGAGCACAGGGTATAAAGAGGGTCTACGGAATGCGCTATGGCATCCGTGGTCTCCTGCTGGGCGACCTTGTGGACCTCAGCAGCCTCCCCGTGGAGGTGCTGCCGGCCTTGCAGCAAACGCCGGCCGCCGGCCTGGGGGCCTGCCGCTATCACCTCACGGATGCTGACGTCCCCAACGCCCTATCGCTTCTGCAAGAGCATGGCGTCCATTACATGGTCTACATCGGGGGCAACGACTCGGCTGATACCTCCCACAGGTTGGCACTTGCGGCGCAGGAAGGTGGGATGGATTTGCGGGTGATCGCCGTCCCCAAGACCATAGACAACGACTTGCCTGTGACCGACCACTGTCCGGGCTACGGCTCGATAGCTCGCTACATGGCAATTTCCACGCTGGAGACCACCCTCGATACGAAGTCGATGCCGGACATTTACCCGGTGAAGATCCTGGAAACGATGGGGCGCAATGCCGGCTGGCTGCCCGCAAGCGCCGCTCTGGCCCGGTCGACCGGCTGGGACACCCCGCACCTCATATATATACCCGAGCGCCCGGTAGACATCGATGAAATCCTCAGCGACGTGCAGCGCACCTACCGCGAAAAAGGCCACGTTGTCATCGTACTCTCCGAGAACGTGAAGTGCCGCGACGGCAGGTTGCTCAGCGTGGCGGGCATGGAGGAATTGAGCGGAGCCGGTGCAGCGCCCGAGAACCCCTCGCCTGACGAGCCACCAAACGAAGCATCCGCCGCCGCGACCAACGTCGCACCCAATTTCGTTGACGCTTTCGGCCACAGCTACTACCGGCAAGTCAGCACGGGGTTCGTGCTCAGCGAGCTTATTACGCGTAGGCTCGATATGCGTGCGCGAGTGGACCTGCCAGGCACGCTGCAACGTAGCTCGCAGGCCCACCAGAGCGAGGTGGATCTGGTGGAGGCGGAGGAGTGTGGGCGGGCCGCTGTCCGTGCTGCTTTGGCCGGGACGAGCGACCAGATGGTGATCCTGGAGCGCGCCGAAGGACCGCTGTACAGGGCCACCATCGGCATGTCCGAACTGCAGCGCATCGCCAACGTGGAGAAACATATGCCCGCCGATTTCATCACTCCGGATGGGAACTTCGTCACGCAGGCTTTCATCGACTATGCCCTGCCTCTTATCGGCGGGCCACTTCCCCAGTACGTGGAATTGCAGACGTAGGACGCGTAAAACGTAAAACGTAAGGGAGGAAGGCTAGAGGGTTCTACTACCCAAGCACAGTACACCACCATCACGCATTACGCATTAGAATCCGGAGGACTTGCATGGAGATAAATAAGGTCGGCGTCGTCGGGGCGGGGACGATGGGCAATGGGATTGCACAGGTGTTCGCTACGGCAGGGTACGAGGTTAAGATGCGGGACGTGGGCGCGCCTCAGGTCGAGAGGGGGATGGGCACGATCCAGAAGAGCCTGGGCAAGTTCGTGGAGAAGGGCAAGCTGAGCGAAGAGGAGAGCCGAGCCGCATTAGGGCGCATCGAAACCACGACCGATTTGAAGGACCTGGCAGACTGCGACTTGGTGGTCGAGGCGATCTTCGAGAACTTCGAGGCGAAGTCGGAGGCGTTTCGCGAGTTGGACCCGTTGCTGAGGCCTGAGGCGATCCTTGCCTCGAACACATCTTCAATCGACATCACCCGGCTCGCGGCCGCGACCTCCAGGCCCGACAGGTTCATCGGTATGCACTTCTTCAACCCGGTGCCCTTGATGTCCCTGGTGGAGATCATCCGGGGGCTGGCCACCAGCGATGAGACCTACGCTACCGTCCGCTCCACGGCCGAGAAGCTGGGCAAGACCGCGGTGGAGGTGCGCGATTACCCCGGTTTCGTCTCCAACAGGGTGCTGATGCCGATGATCAACGAGGCGATATTCGCCCTGTTTGAGGGCGTAGCCTCCAGGGAAGACATCGACACCGTCATGAAACTGGGCATGAATCACCCCATGGGGCCTCTGACGCTCGCCGACTTCATCGGTCTCGACGTATGCCTGGACATCCTCAACGTGCTCCACGACGGCTTCAAAGACCCCAAGTACCGCCCCTGCCCACTGCTGGTCAAGATGGTACAAGCCGGGAGGCTTGGGAGGAAAAGTGGGGAAGGGTTTTACAAGTACGGATAATATTGCGTATTGCGTATTGCGTAGAGGAGCTAGGGTAGTGGGTTCTTCTACCCAGGCTTGGTGGGCACAATACGCAATACGCAATACGAAAGGTCGAGCGATGGAATTTGGACTGACGGAGGAGCAGCGGCTCATTCAGCAGACGGCCCGGGAGTTCGCTGACGAGAGGCTGGCGCCCCTGGCGGCGGAGTACGACCGGACCGAGGAGTTCACAGCGCCACAGGCTAAGATGCTGGCAGAGATGGGGTTTCTAGGCATGATGGTGCCCGAGGAGTACGGCGGGTCGGGCCTCGACACCGTATCCTATGTGCTGGCGATGGAGGAGGTGAGCCGGGCCTGCGCATCGACCTCGGTGACTATGACCGTGCAGAACTCCCTCGTCTGCTGGCCGGTCGATTTCTTCGGCAACGAGGAGCAGAAGCGCAAGTACCTGGTCCCCCTGGCGAGGGGGGAGATACTCGGGTGCTACGCACTTACGGAGCCGGTCGCGGGCTCTGACCCGGCGTCGATGGCCACCACGGCACAAGAGGACGGCGACAGTTATGTGCTCAATGGGTCCAAGATATTCATCTCGAACGGTGGGGTGGCACAGGTGGCCCTCGTGTGGGCCCAGACCAACAGGAAGCTGAAGCACAATGGGATATCGTGCTTCATCGTTGACGCGGACACGCCGGGGTACATGGTGGGGACTGAGGAGAAGAAGCTGGGTATCCGCGGCTCGAATACGGTTGAGTTGCACTTCGAGAATTGCAGGGTGCCCAGGGCAAACTTGTTGGGCACAGCCGGCGATGGGTTCAAGATCGCCATGCAGACCCTCGACGGAGGGCGGATCGGCATCGCGGCGCAGGCGCTAGGCATCGGCCAGGCGAGCATCGACGTGGCCGTGAAGTACGCGCATGAGCGGCAGGCGTTTGGCAAGCCGCTGGCCGATATCCAGGCGATACAGTTCAAGATCGCGGACATGGCGCTGGAGGTGCAGGCGTCTCGGCTATTGACATACCACGCAGCGTGGCTCAAAGACAAGGGGGTGCGCTACACCAAGCAGGCAGCTATGGCAAAGCTGCACGCCTCGGAAGCCGCCACCAAAGCGTCGCACATGGCCCTGCAGGTGCACGGAGGCTATGGCTATTTGAAGGACTTCCCAGTGGAGCGTCTGTACCGGGACGCGCGCATTACGGAGCTTTACGAAGGGACCTCGGAGATACAGAGGCTTGTGATCAGCAGCATGACGCTGAAGGAGGGGAGACCGGCGGTATCGTAAGGGTACAAAGAAAATAGGGCTGGCCACATCTCGTGCCAGACCTATTTTTCACTTGTCGAGTGGTCGCCGGAGGCGTTCATTACCTCACCTTGCGAGACGCATTGAGATTGCGGATCGCCTTGCGTACTCGCGACCACCTGTTGTAGTTCTCGGCCTCGGTGCGCCGCTGGGTCTGCACATCCTTGACCATCTGCTCGACAAGGTAGTAGCTATTATACATTGTCAGGTTCCCTCCCTTACCTAATCTCTAACTTTGTTTGACGGCCTCGCTCATTCGTTCTAGTTACATAATAACCTGATCTCGTGTGCCTGCCATCGGTGCAAAGTGGTAATCCCAGGCGGCTTGCAGACGTATTCCAGGCAGCCTGAAACTCGGTCTGTAGAGGCTGAATCAGTGGCCTTTGGCGGTACTTGAGGCACCGCCTCCTACATCTGCGGAAGGAGCGGAACTACTACCAGAGCACCACAAAATGACCCACTCACTAGAGCGGTCGGGAGGTGGTTGGCCGGGTTATTCTGAGGGTTGGGGGGCGGCTGCGCGGCGTACCGAATGGATCAGTTGCTTATACGAGATGCCTTTTTCGAGGAGAAGGTTGATGCCGGCGTCCTGGGCGGCGGCGCGGCCGGCCGTGTCATCGTGGATCGTGAGGCCGATGACCGCGGTCGCAAGCTTGCGGCGGGTGATCTCCTCCAGGGCATCAAAGCTATCACAGCAGCGCATCTCCAGGTCGACCAGCACCACATCGGGGCGCAGGCGCTTTGCCATTTTCACTGTTTCGCAGTCGTCGGAGGCTTCGCCTACTACACGGATATTGGGGTCGATCTCTAAAATGGTGCGTAAACTGGATCTGAGGCTCGAATGGTCGCCCGCTAAAAGGACGCGGACAGGGGGAATAGTAACTCGGGGTTGGACCCCAACGAAGGAGCTCAGTTGCGCCCAATGATGGGTCGCTGTGCTCAAGAGATTGGCGGGAACGTTGCGTGCGTACATAGGATTTGGCGGGCTAGCTAGTCTCTTTCCTCATAATTTTGAATTATATACCGCGCAGCGCTTCTGCGCAACTTTATCATATTTCACAACAACGCCTGTGTCACCGGTATTACGCATTAATTATACACTGACTTATGTGGTATATGGCAATAGGTCTTGAGATGTAGATTCGTAAGGCGTAAACCGTAAAACGTGGAGGGTGTGGGTGGGTTTGGTGCATAAGGACGGCTAACCAGGCCTACCTAACCACCATTACGTTTTACGTTTTACGGTTTACAGGTCCACTATCCTCTGCCGCAGGGCGAATACGGCGGCCTGCGTGCGATCGGAGAGGTGGAGCTTCTGAAGGATGTTCGAGACGTGGGTCTTGACGGTCTTCTCGCTGAGCACCAGATCTTCTGATATCTCCTTGTTGCTTTTGCCCTGTGAGATAAGACGCAGAACTTCTAACTCTCGGTCGGTGAGGTCGTGCTTGGGAGTGGCGGGCTGGGGGTTGGAGAATTCGTGCATCAGCTTGCGGGCGATTTCAGGGTCGAGTTGGGCTTCGCCGCGGTGGACGGTGCGGATGGCGCGCACTAATTCCTGGGGCAGCACATCTTTCATGAGGTAGCCCTGGGCCCCTGCTTTTATGGAGGCGAAGACCTGCTCGTCCTCACTGAATGAGGTGAGCACGATAACCCGCGTGCTTGGCGAAATCGAGGTAACCATGCGCGTCGCCTCGACCCCGTCCATGTTAGGCATCACCAGGTCCATGAGCACCACATCCGGTAGGAGATTGCGTACAGCCTCAACCGCGTGCTTGCCATCGACACATTCGCCCACGACCTGAATGTCGGGCTGCAAATCGAGATAAGTACGCAAACCCTGCCGCACGATGGCGTGGTCGTCCACAATCAGCACCGTAATAGCGTCCCGTTCGCCCTGAGATCCAGGACTAGACATGGTGTTCCTCCTTATTGCTGGCACGGCACCGCAACTCGTACTTGCGCGCCTGTACCGGTTGGGTGTGGGCCTATCTCAAAGTGGCCGCCGAGTTGCTCCACTCGCTCCCGCATGGAGGTGAGGCCGAGGGTGTTGGGCTTGGCGGCGTTCTGGCCTATGCCCACACCGTTGTCCTCGACGCTCAGTTTGGCCCAGTTCTCCTGCGAGTTGAGCGTGATCTTCACCTCGGTGGCCTTGGCGTGCTTTATGACGTTGTTGAGGGCCTCCTGCGCTACCCTGTAGAGTGCCTTCTCAATCGGGAGCGCCAGGCGGCTCTGGCCTTTGACTTCGACGTCTATGCGCAGGCCGTAGCGCTCGGCGACGAACTTGGCGTGCTTGCGCAGCACGGCGGCGAGGCCCTCCTGCTCCAGGTCGGCGGGCCGTAGCTCGAAGATCAGGGTGCGCATCTCCTTCAGAGCTGAGTTGGCCGTCTCATAGAGGAGTTGGAACTGCTGGCGGGCCTTCTCGGGCTCGGTGTCAAAGAATAGGAGCCCGGCCTCAGCATTGAGCACCATGCTGAAGAGGGACTGGGAAAGCGAGTCGTGCAGCTCGCGAGCCAGGCGGTTGCGCTCTTTGAGCACATCCTGCTCGCGAGCGCGGTCGTAGAGCTGCGCATTCTCGATGGCGATGGCGGCCTGGTTGGCGAAGGCCATAGCGGTCTGGCCATCCTGCTCGCTATAGAAGGCGGGCTGCTTCTTGTCGAGGGCGAGCGCTCCGATAACCTCGTCGCGCACCATAAGAGGCACACCTATCCACGACCTGGTGGGGTCGCCAGGGTCAGCCACGAAGCTTGGTTCCTTGTAGACGTCATCAAGGATAATTGGCTGCTTGCCCTCGATCAATCGCCGGGCCAGAGCGTTGCGGCTTGGGTCAAAGCTCGCGCCCACCACGCTGTCGGGGTGACTGAAGCCTCGACCGGCGATGATGCGCAGGCTGCCGTCGAAGAGCATCTGCACCGAGGCCCGGTCGTAATCGACCACCTCGGCCAATTGCTCCAGGATAAGAGTGAGCACACGGTCGAGGTCGAGCGTGGAAGTAATCAAGGCGCTGGAGCTTACCAGGGCGGACACTTCGCGCACGCGGCTCTCCAGGAGGGCCCGCTGCTCTTCGAGCAGGGTGACCTGGGATTGTAGGCGCAGATTCAGGGCGAGCGAGTAGAGCCTGGAGAAGCGCACAACCAGCCAGCGGAGGGCGGCGTCGAGGGCCGCGCCCATGCGCAGGCCCATGTCGTCGTAGGAGTCCCACTGGTTCTCGCGCTGTACGATGGGCAGCACCGCATCGTACAGGCAAAGGTGGCCTTCGATGATCTCAGAGATGTCAAACGCCTGCTGGGCGCGCTTGTGACTGACGTCGCGGGAGTAGCGAGTCAGCTCGGCATAGGAGCCGGTGCGAAAGAGCGAAGATAGCGCGGCCACGCAGGTCCGGGCCGATGCCTGCAGTTCGGTTACCGGCTGCTCGCGGTAGTGGCTGTCCTGCATTCGGTAGAGCAGGCGTACCCAGGAGGCCACCACCTCCTCGCGGTACCCATCGAGGAGGTTGGCCAGTTCGGGCAGTCGGACCGACTCGTCCGCGTTTGGGGCCGTCTTCCTAGCCAAGTCGCTTCGCTCCAATTATGAATTTAGAGTTTTGAATTGTGAATTAGTACGATGCCAATTCAAAACTCTAAATTCATAATTCAAAATTATCGTCTCCCCGGTATGCCGGGCTCGGTCATTGCCACCGGGTCCAGGATGCGGTCCAGTTCTTCTTCGGAGAGGATACCCATGTCGAGGACCACCTGGCGGATCGGCTTGCCGGTCCGGTAGCTTTCCTGGGTAACTTTGGCCGCGGCACTGTAGCCAATATGCGGGTTGAGGGCAGTCGCCAGGCCCATGCTGGTTTCGACCAGTTGCTGGCAGCGTTCCTCATTGGCGGTAATGCCCTCGACGCAGTACTCAACGAAGACATCAACGGAGTTCTTGAGGATGTCGGTGCTCATCAGCATGTCGAAGGCCATTACCGGCATCATCACGTTGAGCTCGAGCTGTCCGGCCTGCACCGCCATCGTCATGGTGGTGTCGTTGCCAATGACCTGGAAGCAGGCCATGTTAAGCATCTCGGCCATTACGGGGTTGACCTTTCCGGGCATGATGGACGAACCGGGCTGCACAGGCGGCAGCACGATTTCGCCAAAGCCGGTTTGGGGGCCGGAAGACATAAGGCGTAGGTCGTTCGCGATGCGCGTGAGCTCGAGCGCCAATAGCTTGAGGGCCCCGTGAGCCTCGGCCATAGCCGACTGCGACTCGGTCATCTCTACGAGGTTGCCCGCGGGGCGAAGGGGGAAGCCGGTTAGCTCCGCAAGTTTCTGGACGACCGCCTTCTGGTAGCGCGGATCGCTGTTGAGGCCGGTGCCCGCTGCCGTGGCCCCGATGTTAAGTTCGAGGAGCGACTCGGCGGCGGTCTCGATCTTCTTGCGGAGCTTGCCGATTGTCACTGAGTAAGCCGTAAACTCCTGACCGAGCCTGATGGGCACGGCGTCCTGCATGTGGGTGCGCCCCGACTTGATGATGCGGTCGAACTGGCGCCCTTTGGCGGCGAGGGCGTTTTGCAGGCGGTCGAGCACCGGATAGAGCTCTTTCAACTGCATGAGGCTGGCGATGCGCATGGCCGTGGGGAAGACATCGTTGGTGGACTGGGCCATGTTCACGTGGTCGTTGGGGTGGATCGGCTTGTAATCGCCGCGCCTGCCCCCAAGCGATTCGTTGGCCAGGTTCGCCAGCACCTCATTGGTGTTCATGTTGTGCGAGGTACCCGCGCCTGCCTGGATGGGATCGACCCGCCACTGGTCGAGGAATTCGCCACCCAGCACGCGGTCGGCGGCAGAGATGATGGCATTAGCACGCTCGTCGTCCAGTTCACCGAGGTCGCGGTTGGTCTCGGCGGCTGCCCTCTTGACTAGGACCGTGGCACGCACCAGGGTGGGGTGGGGCCGGAGGCCCGTTATAGGGAAATTGCGGATAGCGCGTGCGGTCTGCGCGCCGTAGAGGGCGTCGTTGGGCACCTCCACGTCCCCAAGTGAGTCGTGCTCCACGCGATTCTGGGTCTGCTCAATCGTCGCTGACGAGTTGTCCATTGTTGCTCAATTCCTCCGAAGTAATTAGCTGGAATCCATTATATCCGATTGAGCAAGTAGTCAGGGCTTACATGAACAGTCGAGGTAAGCACCCTGAAGCCCTGGAGTTGTGGAGAGGCAGAGTTGGGGGACACCCCAAACCCCCGGACAGGTGAACGCCCCTGTCAACCCCCGATGGAGCACAGTGCGCCTTACTCACGTTTTACAGACATTTTACAGAGGATTGGCTGAGCGCGCTTTTCCCTGTGCTATAATCGGGAAAAGGGGTCTGCGGACGCAGGTCCAACGCGTAGCGCCTGAATTTGGAGGCCCGGCATAGATAAGAAGACTATCCTGGTGGTAGATGATGCACCTAATATTGTGAAGCTGGTGCGGCTCTACCTGGAGAAGGAAAATTTCAGGGTGGAGGCGGCGTATACGGGCATGGAGGCATTGCAGAAGTACGCCGCGGTGCAGCCCGATCTGATCGTACTCGATCTGATGCTGCCGGAGATCGACGGCTGGGAGGTGTGCAGGCGCATACGCAGGGAGAGCCAGGTGCCTATCATCATGCTGACGGCGCGGAGCGATGACGTCGACAAGATAGTGGGCCTGGAACTGGGGGCGGACGACTATCTGACGAAGGAGTTCAACCCGAGGGAGCTAGTGGCGCGGATCAAGGCGGTGCTGAGGCGGGCGGGCCCTTCCGAGCCGGGGGCGCGTGGCCTGCGGGAGCCCATTCGCATAGGCAACACCTGCATCGATCCCGACAGGCGAGAGGTTACCATCGACGGCCGCCAGATCGAGTTGAGGTTCAAAGAGTTCGACCTGCTGCTGCATTTGGTCCAGCACCTGGGAATCGTGCTGGAGCGGGATAGGCTGCTCAATGGGGTTTGGGGCTACGAGTACTTCGGCGATACGCGCACGGTAGACGTGCACGTGGCTCACTTGCGCGACCGTCTGGAAGGCTCCGACCTGTGCATCAACACGGTGCGCGGAGCGGGCTACAAGATGACGGCCAGGCAGGAGTCAGGGATCAGTAGTTAGAAGTCAGTGTCTGCCTGCGACCGCTAACCCCTGATCCCTGACCCCTGATTCCCTACACCCATGTTCAAAACCCTACGCGCCAAACTCATTTTCTCGTATGCGGCGGTGGTGCTGCTAGGCATCGTGCTGGCGATGATCGTTAGCCTGGCGCTGGCCAAGGTGGTCAGCGACCGCAATACGTATGAGAGTTTGCGAGAGAAGGGGGCCCTGGCCTTCCCGGCCGTGCAGCGCGAGCTCGCCAACCAGCAAAGGCCGCTCGCCCAGCCGGTTGTGCTGGCGATTCAGGCGCGCATGATGCAGGCGCGGCTCCGGGTGCTGATTGTGGACCCCACGACAATGACAGTGGAAGCCGATACGTCAATGGCGAACAACGCCACGGACACGCGCTTCCCACTGCCCGACCCTGACGCGTCCGCCCAGCAGCTGACAACCCCGCAAGGACTGACGGGCAAGACCAGGCTACCAGGTGGGGCTGTTCCTTACCTTTACGTGGCCCGCCTGGTGCAGGCTTCCGGCGCACGAGCCGTCATCCGGGGCGCGCTTGACCGGCCGGTCAGCTTTATCGTGGTGCTGGCGCAACCGGAGCGCAACCTGGCCGACTTTATCCGGGGCGATCTTCGCGACTACCTGGGGCCGGCGGGGCTGATCGCGCTATTGGTGTCGCTGGCAGTGGCGGTTGCACTCGCGAGGTCGATCTCGCGGCCCATCGCCCGACTCTCGGACGGCACGGCGGCGCTGGCCCGTGGAGACTACAACCTGCGGGTCCCGGTGGTGGGCCAGGACGAGCTGGCCGAGCTCACGAAGAGCTTCAACCAGATGGCCGCCGAGGTGGGGCAGGCCCACCAGATGGAGCGCGACTTCGTGGCCAACGTGTCGCACGACCTGAAGACCCCGCTTACCTCCATCCAGGGCTTCTCCCAGGCGATGTTGGACGGTGCCATCACCGAGGAAGTGGGCTACAAGCAGGCAGCGTCCATCATCAACACCGAGGCCCAACGCATGGGCAGGCTGGTTAACGAGCTGGTCGGACTATCTCGCCTGCAGAACGGCCTGCAGGCGCTTGACTTGCAGGTCACGGACCTACATCCACTGCTCTCTCAACTTGTCATGGCGATGGAACCTCAAGCGAACGACGCCCAGGTAACGCTGAGCATGGTAGCGGGCACACAACCGGCCCTGACGATGGCCGACGGCGACCGCCTCAAGCAGGCCTTCGCCAATCTCATAGACAACGCCATGAAGCACACCCCACCCGGCGGCCGGGTGGCGGTATCTCTCGGCGTCATACCCTCCGGGGTCGAGGTGCGCGTGGTCGATTCTGGAGGAGGCATACCGCCCGAGGACGTGCAGAGAGTGATGGAGCGCTTCTATCAGGTCGACAAATCGCGGAGCGCGGGCGACGGCAAGAGCGCGGGCCTGGGTCTGGCAATTGCCCGCGAGATCGTCCGCGCCCACCACGGCGAGATATCAATCGCCAGCGCACTGCAAGCGGGCACCACCGTGCGGGTGGTCCTCCCGGCGGCTGTCCCCGAAGCGCTCGCCGCCCCACGCCGGGGCCTGCTGCAAAGGCTGAACCCGGTGAGTAAAACGTAAGAATAACTCGACACTGCTCCCAGCCTCCGGATATAATTGAGTGCTGTTCTCGGGGCGGCAGTATGTTATGGATGATTTGAGCAGTTGGGTCTTGCCTGTGCTGGCGGTGGGCGTGCTGGTGGTTGTCACGCTTGTGTTCGCGCTCTTCATAGGCCGCTGGATTGATGCCCAGAGCAACAGCGTAGTGGACGAGCCGCGCAAGGAGCGGAGGAGTCGGCGACGCGACGAGGAGGAATTGTAAAACGTAAAACGTAAGGGGTGTTGGCTGGCTTGGTGAAGGGACCACGAACCATGTACCCTACCACTTTTACGGTTTACGTTTTAGGTTCGGGAGTAGCCTTTGAACTGGATTGGTATCGCACTTGGACTGTTTTCGGCGCTGATGATTGGGATGGGCTTCGTCTGGGTGATCCGGACGGAGTATTATTTCGGGGCTTACAGGTGGAAGTGGATAGCGGCGGCAGGGCTGGCGATTTGCCTGGCGTCGCTGTTCATGCCTAACTTCCTGCTGTCCGCGGTGGCAGGGATCACGGGCGGAAGCATTACGTGGGGCGCGATGGAGTTGCCCCACCAGGAGGAGAGGGTGGACCACGGCCTTTTCCGGGCGCACCCGAGGAGGGCATCCAGGCCCAGGGCCGGTCGCGATGGGCATGGGAGTGGACACTCGCACGGGGAGAAGCCCGGTCTCGGCAAATGGTGGAGCTTCTAGATGCCTTTCCAGCCTGAATTGCAGATCGCCGGGCCGGTGCTGGCAGTGGTGACCTTCTTGACAATCTGGTGGGGTCACGTGCTGGTGCGCATTACGCATTACTATTATGGCACGAAGCCCGCACCGGCGGTTTTCGTGGGCGGGCTGTTGTTGTTGCTGGGCAGCACGCAGGCCGGTAGCGATCTACTTTCGGCGGTGCTGGGGATCGTTGGGCTGACCCTGGTGTGGGACGCGTTCGAGCTGCGCCGCCAGGAGCTGCGGGTGCGGCAGGGCCACGCCCCGCTCAACCCGCGGGTGCACCGGGTAGCCGCGGGGATGGCGGCGGCAAGGCTCGCAGACGGCAGAGCGGGCGAGGATAACGAGGGCACTTGCCTCTCATGCGGTTCGACATCAAATAGTCGCTACCTGTGCAGGCGCGGACCATACTGCAAGATCAGGCAGTGGGAGCGGTACGCGCCTGGCGAGGTGGCCGACGCTCCGAACGGCTAGGGTTCAATGAGACAAAACACAACAGGACCCATACATGGGTCCTGTTGTGTTTTGTCTAGGAGAGAAGGTTAAGCTTTCGTATCGCCACCTTCTGTGGGGCGCGGAGTTGCGGTGCCCTCGATGATTGTGCGCGTGCCGGTCTCGGCTTCCACATGGGAGCCTTTGCCGTTGGTGGAAGGCGCGGCGTCCAGGCCGGCCACCTTGTTCATGAGGTCGGCCACCTTGACGCCCGTGAGGGTCTCGAACAGCTCGGGCAATTGAGCTACCATGCGGGCCACGTCGGCGGTCACCTGGCTGGCGCCAAAGCCCTTCCCATCGTTGGCTCCAGTGGAGACGATGGTGATCTTGTCCACGTTGTTGAGAGGTGAAGCCATGGCACGGGCCACTTCAGGGAGGCCGCTCAGGAACTTGTCTATGACGGCTGCCTGGTTGTACTGCCGGAAGGCATCGGCCTTGAGGTGCATGGCGTCGGCTTCGGCCTTACCCTTGGCCCTGATAACCTCGGCCTCGGCAAGACCCACCGCCCGGGCTGCGTCGGCCTGGCCGCTACCCTGCTGCCTGTCGGCCTCTGCTGTACCCATCGATTCCAGGGATCGGCGCTGGCGCTCGGCCTCGGCCAGGGTCTCGATGCGCTTCTTCTCTACCTCGGCGGGCTTGAGCACGGTGGCTACCAGCTCACGCTCGCGGCGCTGGATCTCGGCGTCCTGCACCTTGATCTGCTCTTCACGCTGGACGCGTTCGATCCTGACCTGCTCGGCGACCACTTGCTGCTGCATAATGTTCGCCTGGATGTCGTAAGCCTTGTCGGCGGTGGCCTGCTGCTGGCGAACCGAGGCGGCATACTCGGCCTTCTTCATCTCGAGGTCGCGCTGAGCCTCGGCCTGCTTGGTTGCTGAAGCGGTCTCGGCCATGACCCGCTCCTGGTCGGCCTGGGCCTTGGCGACGGCGGACTCGCGCAGGGCCTGGGCTCGCTTGATGGCGGTATCGCGGTCGGCCTCGGCCGCTGCGATGTCGGCCTCTCGCTTGATGCGGGCGACGTCGGGGCGGCCCATATTCATGATGTATTCGTTCTGGTCGCGCACCTCTTTGATTGTGAACGACACGATCTCCAGACCCATCTTGTCCATGTCGTCGGCTGAGGTGCCGCGCATTCTGTCGGCTACCATCTCGGGCTCTTTCACGATCTCTTCAACCGCAAGCTGGCCCACGATACCTCGCAAATGGCCCTCCATGACCAGTCGGATGAGAGCTTCGCGCTCCTGAGGCGCCTTGGTGAGCAGTTGCTCGGCTGCCGTCCGGATTGAGTCGGGATCGCTTTTGATCTTGATCTGAGCGACCGCCTCCACGTTTACTGCGACGCCCTGGCGGGTGTAGAGATCCTGAGTGGGAGCTACGTCGAACGACATGAGCTCGAGCGAGAGCACCCGGGCGCTTTGCATGAGCGGGATGACCACCGTGCCACCACCTTTTATCACCTTGGGGTGCCCGCCGGTGCCCAGGCCATAAATGATCAGAGCCTCGTTAGGCCCGATCTTGCGGACCAACGTCACCATCCACATGAAACCCATCAGTATCACGACCACCGCGATGATTACGATAATGAGGGACGATCCAAGAATATCCATCGCATTCTCCTAAATGCTAGGTCCCTAATGGGACAAACCACCCCATCCCAATTGCGTATTGCGTATTGTGTATTGCTTGCGTCCTATGCCTGGGTGGTAGAACCCTCTACCCTTCCGCCAATACGGAATGCGCAATAAACAATACTTACACGCTTGTCAGGCCAGTTGTGGCTTCGCCTCCCCTCCCATTGAGGATCGCCTCCACGCGCTGAACGTAGGCGATGCCTCTTTCATACTTGAGGATGACTACTTCCTCTCCCCTCGCTATGGGCTCCTGGTCGATGCTGCGCGCCCCGGCGGTGAAGCGGCTGGCGTCCTTCGTGTAGACAATCTCGCCCACGCCGCCGGCCCGGATGGGGCTCACCACACGGGCCGCCGTGCCTGGCAGCTGGTATTCGCTCCTGGTCATCGGCTTGCTCATCATGGGCCAGAGCAAGCGGGCTAGAAGCACGAACATTATAGTCCCACCTGTCAAGCCGCTCACGAGGGCCATGGGCACCGCGAAAAACGCGCCCAGCCCGAACGTGTGCGTGAAGATGTAACCCGCACCGCCGAACCAGGTCAGGAACGCCATAATGGTGGGCATGTTGAGCAGGCCAGGTCCGTTGTCGAATCCCTCGCCCGAGCCATGAGCGTGTCCAATGGCACTTGTATGACCGCCTTGTGAGCCAAAATGGATGTCGAAGTCGGCGTGATGGCCGGGCAGGTCAATGTGAAGGGTATGCCCGCCTATGTGCCCGCCTCCGGAGTGGCCGACGCCGAGGAGCAGCGACACGACGGTGAACACGATCCCGAACAGGAACGTGATCAAGAACATATTCGCGAGCCAATCAGATGTAGGTGGCATTTACGCTTCCCTCCGCTAGACCGATCCACCAAGAATGCTCAAAATTCGGCTCATTTATATTTGATTACGCAAATGCCGCCGGAAAGTTACAAATACCACAAACAGGCCACGACGAGCGATGCGCCGTGCGCCTGGTGGGTTGAGGGCTTTAGCGTGCGCGAGCGGCGCGGGCTTAGACTTAGAACATGCCGGGGATGTTCATGCCGCCGGTGATGGCGCTCATCTTCTCCTGGGCCATGGCCTGGGCCTTGTCGAGGGCCTCGTTGAAGGCGGTTAGCACCATGTCTTCGAGCATCTCCATATCGCTCGGGTCCACCGCGTCGGGGTCGATCTTGACCGCCTTGACCTCATGGTGGCCGTTCATCTCGATGGTGACCGCGCCACCGCCCGCGGTGGCCGTCACCGTCTCATTAGCCAGGTCTTCCTGGGCCTTCACCATCTTCTGCTGCATCTGCTGCAACTGCTTCACCATCCGGGAGTCCATGCTTCGTTTCTCCTTACATATCGCTGGTTGGGGTTTGGTAAATCGGGCGCTACTGGGGTTCCTCGAACTTGTCGATCTCAAATATATTCATGGCCGCTTTGCCCCTGGTTGTTTCGTACGGCGATGAGCGCTCACGCTTGGACTTGGCCGGGCCCTGGGGGTCAGGAGGTACCACCCCCTCGTCCGTAATTCCCGCGGCTTCCTGGTCAAAGGTGACACTCTGCAGCCGGCACGGGTATCCAAGCACCCTGCTCAACGCCGTTTCGATCACGGTGCGCCTCGGCGCCAGGGCAGTGTCCGACATGCTGCTCTTGGCATGAAGGGGGTATCGGAAGCTGAGGATGCATAGATTGCCATTGACGGCCACCGGACGCACCATTTCCGGGTTCGCGAACATCAGGGCCATCTTATCGCTTCTCGCGTTAATCTGATCGACCACGTCACTCCACAGCGAGACCAGCCTGGCCAATTCGTCGCCCGGGTTTTCGGCCCGACCCGCCCCGGAGGTTTTCTCAGGCACGACAACTTTAGAGCCAGGCTCATCTGCCGCCGGTGCAGGCGTTGAGACCTCGGGAACCTCGGGTTCGGGCGCTGCGGCATCAAGCTTAGCCGTCTGGGCCTCGATGGGGACTCTGGTTTGCGGAGGGTGATCAGCGGACTTGCCGTTGCCCATCGCCCGGCCCAGCTCGGTGTGGATCGGCAGGGGCAGAGGGGCAGGCTCCTGTGCGATGGGGGTGGCTTCGCGGGGCGCGGGGCGCTGAGCCGGCACCTGACCTACTTTCTCGAGGCTTTCCGCAATCTCGGCCCGGCGGTCGGAGGCGGCGGGGGCAGATGCCATTTCCTCGGGCTTGAGGACGGCGGCCACGAAAGCCATCTCCAGGGGAAGTTGGCCGTAGACGGTGGAGCGCAGGTTGGTGTCGGCTTCACCGAAGGTCTTGACCCAGCGGAGCAGCTCGGGCAAGGTGACGCGCTCGGCCTGCTGCTGCATGCGGCCCCGCATCTCGTCGGTTACGTCAAGGAGCGAGCCCTCGGCGGCTGCGGCCCCTGATTTGACGAGCATCAGGCCGCGGAGGTGATCGACCACCTGGCGGTTGAACTGGCGCAGGTCGAGGCCCTCGTCCAGGGCGGCGGTGATGCGACGCAGGCCGGAGGCCAGGTCGCGGGCTATGAGTTCGTCTATGAAGGCGGCTACCTCGTCCGACCCGCCCGCGCCGAGCATGTCTTGCACGCTCTGGGTGGTTATGGTCTTGTCGGAGAATACGCGCAACTGGTCGAGGAGCGAGAGGGCGTCGCGCAGGGAGCCGGTGGACTGGCGGGCCACAAGGTCGAGGGCCTGTGGCTCGGCCACTATCCCCTCCTGGGCGCAGATGTGCTCGAGGCGGGCGATCATGGCTTTCAGGGGCACGCGGCGGAAGTCGAACCGCTGGCAGCGCGAGGTGATGGTCGCGGGAACTTTGTGCACCTCGGTGGTGGCGAGGATGAAGGAGGTGTGAAGCGGCGGCTCTTCAAGGGTTTTGAGCAGGGCGTTGAAGGCCGAGGTGCTGAGCATGTGCACCTCATCCAGGACGTAGAACTTGGTGCTCCAGATGGAGGGGGCGAAATTGGCGCGCTCGATCAATTCGCGGATGTTATCCACACCGGTGTTGGAGGCGGCGTCGATTTCTATGAGGTCGGTGGCGATATCGCGGGTGGCGGCCAGGCAGTTAGGGCACTTGTTGCATGGCTTGTCACCCTCGGTGGTGGTGCAGTTGGCGGCCCTGGCGAGGAGGCGGGCGGCGCTGGTCTTGCCCACGCCTCGGGGGCCAGTGAAGAGGTAGGCATGGGCGACCCGGCCGGAGGCGATGGCGTTCTTGAGGGTGCGTACCACCGGCTCCTGGCCCACAAGCTCATCAAAAGTTTGCGACCGATACTTGCGATAGAGGGAAGAAGAGGTCTGCATGGGCTTCCTGGCGGCGGCAAGAGTTACGCTGAGACCGCCGCGCGATCATTATAACCCAGTGGAAACGTGTGGGCAACAGAGCCTCCCGGCCCGGGGCTTGAAAGACTTCAGTAAGTGGCGTAATGAGCCAGCGGGGGCTCGCTAAGGCTAAGGCGAGGTAGGAGTTTCGGACATGGGCGAGGGGTCTGGCGGGGTGGTTGGAGATTGCGGGCAATTCACCATTTTCACCATTTTGGGGTATTCTCACGCGTGAAATGGGGAAATGGGAAATGTTAGATAATGCTCTAATAGTGGCTTTCGCGGGGTCAGTGGGGTCTAGCTGGGGTGCCTGGTAGGTAGCCCGGCCCATTTGCCCGGCAGCGGTGCCCGGCAGATAATGAACATTAACAACTCAATCAGGTAATAGCAGCATCAGGCGACAGACCAACGTAGCGTAGCAGGTCCTCAGAGGCTTTAGAGCCGTCAGCAAACCTGCCCAGGAACTGACGTACCCGCTCCTTGAGGGTGTCAAACTCAGCAGCTAGCTGGTGGTTGTGTATGTGTTCCTGCTTGAGCCAGCGCCACATCTTC
>JBJMMB010000254.1:0-3482 GCA_045805005.1 Chloroflexia bacterium | reverse complement strand
GGCAAGCCCTCGGCGCTGCGAAGCGCGGACGCCAGGTGCTCCCGTCCCTCACTCACGTAGCCGCGGGTCCACCAGAAAATGCGCAGGGCGGCCGCGAGCCGCAAGGCTACTTCGGCGTTTCCGCTTTCGTTGGTCCACGTAAGGGCGGCGCGAACGTTATTGAGCTCAAGCTCCAGCCAGTCATACCACAGCTTCTGGTCAGGGCCTCGCAGTTGGGGTTCGGCCTCCTCGGCGAGCGCCAGGTAATGCAGGGCGTGGCGGTCTAGCGTTTGGTCCCGCTCATCGGGGACCTGCTCCAGCTTTTCGGCGGCGTACTGACGGAGCAATTCGTGCATCTCGTAGCGGCCCTCGGGCGTGCGGCGCAGCAGCGATTGCCGGATCAGCGCGCCCAGCAGGCCAACCAATTTTGGTGGCCCAGAGGACACCCCGATTTTGGATTTTGGATTTGCCTGCGGCCCCGAATCCAAAATACTGAGGGCTGCTTCGTCGAAGCCGCCGCGGAATACGGATGCTTTGAGAAACACCTGTCGCTCGTCTTCGGCGAGCAGGCTCCAGGAATAGTCGAAGACGGCCCGCAGGCTGCGATGCTGCTGGGGCATGTCGCGGAATGATGTAGCCAGGAAGTCGAGGTTGCGCTGGATGGAGACTGCTATCTCCGCGGTGGGGAACTGCCCGGTGCGAGCGGCGGCCAGCACGATCGCGAGGGGCAGCCCTCCTACGAGCCGGCAGATGCTCGCCACGCCGGGGGCGGTAGCCGGGGAAAGTGAAAAGCCCCTCTGCACGCGACGCGCACGCTCGATGTAAAGCTGGATGGCGGTGTAGGAGGCCAGGGCAGACGAGGGACGAGTGCCTGCGGCAGACGACGGACGATGGACGATGGACGATGGGGATAAGGATACCGGTTCCACAACCCCATCGTCCATCGTCCATCGTCCATCGTCTGACTCGTCGGGATAGGATAGGCCTTCAAGGTTGAAGATGAACTCGGCCTGGAGGCCCAGTTGCTCCCTGGAGGTGACTAACATGCTTACGTGGGGGGCTTGTTGGACTATGTCTACCAGCAGGTCTACGCCTTCTAAGAGGTGCTCGAAGTTGTCGAGGACCAGGAGCAGCTCCTTTTCGGCGAGGTAATTGAGGAGCTGAGCTTTGGGCTGCTCCGCGGGCTTGAGGGTCAGGTTCAGGCCCTGGGCGACGCTGGATGGCAGGAACTCGGGCGACTGGAGCGAGGCGAGGGGCACGTAGTAGATACCGTGCTTGAAGGCGCCCGCCTGGTCCGCCGCGGCTTGCAGAGCGAGACGAGTCTTGCCGATGCCCCCCGGTCCGGTGAGGGTCAGCAGCCGGTAGTCGGGCTCTTGCAGCAGGCCGGCGATCTGGGCCAGCTCTTCCTCTCTACCGATAAAGGGGGTTAGCTGTGCGGGGAGGTTTAGTGGGGGCGTGTGGGGCTGGAAGCGGGCGCCTTCCCCTGCGGGGGCGGCCCTGATCTGCTCGTATAGGGCAGTGGTTTGCGCGTCGGGTTCGATGCCAAGCTCTTCGGAGAGGACCCTGCGGCATACCTCGTACTGGGCGAGCGCGGCGCTGCGCTGGCCCGCGACAGCCAGCAGGCGCATGACCTGCACGTGGGCTTCCTCGCGCCAGGGCTCCAACTCAAGCTGCCAGTGGGCGTATGTAGATGCCAGGTCGTACTCGCCCCGCGCCTCGTGGTAAGCGGCGAGGGAGATGAGGGCCTCGACCACCTGGCGGCGCAGCCCCTCGCGCTCCACCAGCATCCACTCCTCGAAGGCGGCGCTATCACCCAGAAAGAAGCCTTCCAGGAGGTCTCCCCTGTAGAGCTCGACCGCCTGGCGGAGCCGGCCCATGCAGGAGCCGCAGCTTTGCAGCCGCCTGTGACGGTGCGAGTGGCAAGCGGCAACGAGCCCGGTGAAGGCCCGCACGTCGGTCAGGCAATTGGCTGCCGCGTTGAACTGCACCGTGTCGCCGGCCACCACCAGATAGGGTGGGTCGCTCCCTTCGCCCAGGACCTGTCGGAGCTTGTAGAGAGCCTGGCGGAGATTGCGCCGGGCGGCGTCCTCGGGCTGGTCGGGCCAAAGGAGGCCGGCAAGGGAGTCGCGCCTGTGGGGGTGGGCCCCTTCGACGGCCAGGTAGGCGAGGAGCGCGCGGTTCTTGTCGGCGTCAAAGCCGGTGACCGGCTTATCATCGAGGGTAACCCCGAACGCGCCCAGGAAAGAGAGGCTGAGACCTGACATGGAGGGAACCGCCTTCCGCGGGAACTAGACAGTCCAATTGTTCTTCAGCCGGGCTTGGTTGCTGAGGAAAATATACCAGGGTTGTTGCCCGGTTGGCAACCGGGGGAGATGATATTCGGGGGCTGGCCCCCGCGCCCCTTCATTATGGGGGAAGGGGAATTATTGGGGGACACCCCCAAACCCCGGCAGGGAGACCCCTGCACCCCTTGGTTGTGGGTGTTGGGGACACCCCCAAGCCCCGGCAGGGAGAACCCTGCATCCCTTTAGGGCCTCCTTTTAGGCATTGACACTTTCTTGACGCCCTGTGGTTACCCTGATACCAACGCGGCTGGCACGAAGCATCAGGTATCGAAAGAGAGTGAGAGAGATGACTCAGGGATTGAACGGCACACCTACTTCCGAGGATCAAGAGGGGCTACCCGATTACCGGTCATACCTGGTGAGGCTATGGAGGACGTCGAGGGATGGCAAGGCGGTGTGGAGGGCTTCGGTAGAGGCCCCGCTCACGCACGAGACGAAGTGCTTCGCGGACCTGGCGGGGCTGTTCGCTTTCCTGCAAACCCAGAGTGATGGAGAAGGCAGGGGGTAGCAGGCAGTAGGCGGTAGGCGGTAGGCGGTAGGCAGTCGGCAGTGGTTAGCGGTTAGCGGTTAGCGGTTAGCGGTTAGCGGTTAGCGAGTGATAAGGAGAAATGCAATGTTGGTCAAGAGGCAAGGACGTGGTTACCGGCAATTGTTATTCGTAATAGCATGGGCGGCGCTGACGGCATGTGCATTGTTGCTCGGGGGCCTGCCGTTCTCGGGTTCGACGGTGAGCGCGGCGTGCGCGCCTGGGGTGTGGAGCGCCCAGGCGGCGTATCCCATCGTCGTGGACGACCAGGCGGTGGCTGTATCGGGCGGGCTCATATACAGCTTCGGGGGCGACAGCACCGGGGGCCGCAGCGCCAATGCCTACAAATATTACCCGGGGACCAACAGTTGGACGCCAATCGCCTCGCTAGCCGCCGGCCGCTCGGGGGCCAGCGCGGTCACCGATGATAGCGGGTACATGTACATCATCAACGGCGTAACCGGCTCGACCATCCAGAACTTCCTGGTCGCCTATAACCCGGCGGCCAACAACTATACCACGCTGAACCCGCCCACCATTGCCACATACGAGCAGACCGCCCAGTACGTGAACGGCAAGATTTACAGGATCTGCGTTTATATATCGGAAGTGTGTTTTTTATTGATAGTTTT
>JBJMMB010000253.1:0-2410 GCA_045805005.1 Chloroflexia bacterium | reverse complement strand
TCGGGACCGGCCCTGAACTTTGTTATCAACGATGCTTCCGCACTTGGGCCGTAGGGGCAGGCCCCCGTTGCCTGCCCTGGTCGTGCACCACCTAAGCGCGTGTCCACCATCCAGGGCAGGCCCCCGTTGCCTGCCTATACGCATCAAGGTAAGAGATGGAGCCTGCGGACAAAGGCTATTTGTGTAGGGGCAGGTCTTGTGCCTGCCCTGGTCGTGTACCACCAAGGCAGGGGTAGGGGAACAGGGCAGGCAACGGGGCCTGCCCCTACAGCAACCTTCTCTATCTCCCGTGGCAGTGCTTGTATTTGCGACCGCTGCCGCAGAAGCAGGGGTCGTTGCGGCCCATCTTGGCTTTGCCGGCTGCGACCGAGGCGGCGCTTGCGGGGGCGGCGGTACGCTGCGCTTGCTGCTTCTGGTTGGAGCCGTTGCGGCCGTTGCCAGGGCGCTGGCCGTTACCGGGAGCAGCCGCACGGGCGGGCTGGGGAGCTTGTGGTCGGGGAGCGGGCTGAGGGGCCTGGGGAGCCGGCCGATTTGCCTGGGCCTTGGCTCCAAGCAGCAGCACGTTGAGCACCACGAGTTGGCGGATGTCGGCTTTTAGCTCGTCGAATAGCTCGTAGGCTTGCACCTTGTACTGCACCAGCGGATCTTTCTGACCGTATGCCTGGAGGCCGATGGAGTGGCGCAGGCCCTCCATCGTGGTCAGGTGGCGGGTCCACAGGTAGTCGATCACCCGCATCATCAGGTCCGATTCCTGCCAGCGCACGAAGGCATCCTTGACGATGTCGCGCACCTCGGGGTCGAGCTCGCCCAGCGCCGTGTTCTCGATCTCTTCGATCCCCTCGGCCCCCAGCCTCTCCTCGATCTGACGGTAGACCGAGCGCGGCAGCCGGTTGTCTACCAGAGAGATCAGGGGCATCTGCAGGTTGGTCTCGAGGAACACATCGCCCAGCGTCTCCTCCACCTCGCCGTACAGGGCTTCCAGTTGCTCCTGCACTTCCTCGACGATGTCGGCTGCGCCCACTGCCCCCATGGCGCCGGAGCGGGTCTCGGCGTCCACGTAGCGAGCGGCGGAGGCGGCGGAGAGGGGATAGTTATTGTCGACGGTGTCGAGCAGGCTGCGCGTGCGCGCCTCGGCCTGCCCATCCTTGATGGGCCGCGATGCCTCCAGCTCCAACTGCGATTGCAGTTTCTCCAGCTTCTGCGACTGGTCGCGCTCGAAGCTCTCGCGATACAGGTCGAACAGGAAGTCGCGGGCCTCCTCGTACTCCATCTCATCGGTGTGCAGCTTGTTCACGACCTCGAGCGGCAGGCCGAGCAGCTTGATCAGCTTGTTATAGTCGAGGGTACCGCCCCCGGCGATCTCGTAGTACTCGTCGCCGACGTGGAAGAAGTCTCGCAATTTCTCGTCTATGCCCTTGAGCTGGGTATCAAGCGCCCCTTCGTACGACTCGCGTGCCACCAGCTTTACCTCGGCGGCCAGCCCCTCCAGGTCGCCCTCTTCCGCGACAGGGGTGATGCGGGAAGTGAGGATCGAGCGCAGCAGGCGGCGTATCACGTCGTCGGGGAAGGTCTGGCTGAGGGCCTCGAACATCTCGGAGTAACCCGCGCTGCCCGAGGTCTTCTTGCGGGCGCGCCCGTCCTCGCCGGGGAGGGCCGGAGCCGACAGCTCCTGCACCTTGTCGGCTATCATCTCACTGATGATGGGCCTGGGGTCGCCGTCCTGGAGGATGACGCGGCGCTCTTTGTATATAACGTCGCGATGGGTGTTGGCCACGTCGTCGTAGTCCACCAGGTGCTTGCGCACGTCGAAGTTGTAGCCCTCCATCTTCACCTGCGCCTGCTCCACGCTGCGGCTGATCATCGAGTGCTCGATAGGCATCGACTCGTCCCACAGGTTCTTGAAGATGTTGGAGTTGACGATGTTCTGGTTCACGCCCGAGCGGCGCATGATCTCGTCCTCAATTGAAACGTAGAACCGGGACGAGCCGCTGTCGCCCTGGCGGCCTGCGCGGCCCCGGAGCTGGTTGTCGATGCGTCGGCTCTCGTGGCGCTCGGTGCCGATGATGTGCAGGCCTCCCAACTCGTTCACCCCGAAGCCCAGCACAATGTCGGTGCCACGCCCCGCCATGTTGGTGGCGATGGTCACAGCCCCACGCTGGCCCGCCTGGGCCACGATGCTGGCCTCGCGCTCGTGCTGCTTGGCGTTGAGCACCGAGTGGGGCACGCCCGCCTCATCGAGCATCTTGCTCAACTCCTCGGACTTCTCAATCGACACGGTGCCCACCAGCACGGGCCGGCCCGCCTGGTGCAGCTCAACTATCTCATCGAGCACGGCCCCAAACTTGGCCCGCTCGGTGCGGTAGATGCGGTCGGGGTTGTCCTCGCGTACCATGGGCCGGTTCGTGGGGAT
>JBJMMB010000252.1:0-9317 GCA_045805005.1 Chloroflexia bacterium | reverse complement strand
TGTACGAGAGGGGAGCGTTTGCCGGAATGGGGGTGGAGCCCTGGAGAGGGGATGGGGATGCGCGGTCGCGGGAAGGGTGGCGCGAAGCGATGGCGCGGTTGAGTGGGGAGGTGGGAGGGTCATTGGGGTGTGTTCAGGCATTGCTCCTTTGCGGCGAGGGGTTGCGAGGGGCCGCGGGTGTTATTGGGTATGCGAAGGTTTGGATCCGCAATTTACAGAAACGATGTCACGCTAACAAGCCTGCGGTTTCATTTTGTCGAGTTACCTGGTTGTTCTCTCTCTATTCTACCCCAATGAAAGCAGAATATGAAAAGGATTACCTTCACATGAGTGCATGTGCTAGGGACAAGGGGGCATTCGCAGTAAGATATTCTTATCCAATTGATAGGCCCAGCCGCCAGCATTGTGATTCCATGTGACCCGATTACCGGTTACCTCGATATTGGTGCTAGACTCTTGTGATACGTCCCATGATACGCTGTTGTTCAGGTCTCTGGCCTTTATGCCATCGTCCTCGCTCCAGGCAAGAATATGGCCCGCTAGGGAAACAACCGGTTCATCCCACATTGGCCTACTATAGTACGCCGCTACTTGCGTTACCCTACCGCTGGTCAAGTTGTATGCGTACAGGCCATTTGGCGGCAGGGGCACTCTGCTGCCTGTATGGTAATTCCGATCAACCCACACTAGGTATTCATTGCTTAGCCGAAGCGCGCCGGCAGTTTGGTCAGGGTCTGCTGCAGTTTTCACTTCGCCCGTATCGAGGTCTTTTACGTTCAGGTAGTTTCCCGTACCGGTAGCTTCAATCCATGCTACTTTACGACGGAACGCAACGGGACCAACCTGATCAACTGGACCCGTAGCGATTGGAAGCACTTCGCCTGTTTCCGGGTTTTTTCCGAGTATGTCTCGCTCACAGGTTGCGCAGCTATGCGTGTTATCCTCCCAAACCTCTATTGGTTCGGGATCGATCAGTTGTGCTTCTTGATACGCGCTAACACCCAGGTGACTGAGTAGCACGTCGAAGTCAGTACCGGTGTTTTCAGGATGGTATTCAAACTCCGCTTGCTCGAAATATTGGACTGTGTAAGTAATGCCGTCTAGCAGACTTGTCTCCCGAAATTCATTGCTCACCGGGAAACCGAATGCTAGGAACGCGCCATGCTGTTCCCAGTAGTCACGAAACCGCCCACCGAGGCTCATGCCGTTGGGTATGGTCACTTCGTTATCCTTATTCTCGGTCTGACTAGGTCCGCCCGCGCAACCATACCTGCTCAGGTACGTGTCAGCCCCCAGCGGGTTCCACTGAACAGTCGATGGTGCATCGGGCCGCAAGTCCAACCGAAATACCGCTCGCTCAAAGTACTGAACAGCATAGTCCCAACCGGATGCGGTTGGGTAATGGGCTTCATCACTGATTGGATACCCGAACCGCATGGGGCCACCATGATTTACCCAGTAGGTTAGGAACTCGCCGGCAACGCTATGCCCAGTCTCCGAAAAGTAGTGGCTAGCGCTGTTATTGCGAGCCCGCCCCAAGTCAGGAGTTATTGCGAGAGACAGACATGCGACGAGCGCACCAATCAACAGGACGCGCGAACGTGGATTCATTGGCTCCCTCCGCTATCCAGTTCCTTATGCAGGTAGAACGCTTCGCTGGGTGTTCGGTTTCAGTGTCAGTGCGTCTACGCCTCCCTGAACGGATAAGTAAAAGGCTCGAACGGTTTCTTCCGTTCGAGCCCTTATGTACTCTGGGCTTGTCTGAACTGATTGCCAGTGGGTTTACTCGTCGGACATTTTGATCCAGCCGTGGCGGAGGGCGTAGATTACGGCCTGGGTGCGGTCGTTTACGGCTAGCTTGCGGAGGATGGAAGTGATGTGGTTTTTGACGGTCTGGTCGGAGATGTTGAGGATGCGGGCGATCTCTTTGTTGGAGTTGCCGCGGGCTATGCAGTCGAGGATCTCGACTTCGCGGGTCGTGAGGGGGGCGAAGACCGATTCGCCGCCGTCGGACTCGGCGGAGGCTAGCTCGCGGAACTGGTTCAGCATGCGCGAGGCGACGACCGGGCGGGAGAGGACGTTGTCGTTGATGGGGTAGTGGCCCTCGCCGACCTGGCGGACGATGTTGAGGAGGTGGTCGGGGGATATGTCTTTAGCGGAGTAGGCCGCGGAGCCGACTTTGGTGGCGTTGAAGAGTTGCTCGTCGTCCTCGTAGACGGTGAGGATGATGACGGCTATCTGGGGCTGCCGACGGCGCACCACTCGGGTCACCTCGAGGCCGTTGAGACCGGGGAGGTTGATGTCGACTAGCATGATGTCGGGCGCGAGAGTCTCGGCCATCTGGATCGCGCGCTGGCCATCCGGGGCCTCGCCGATGACCTCTATATCCTTGGTGGCCTCCAGAGTATGGCGGACGCCCTGCCGGAACAGGGGGTGGTCGTCAACGATTAGCACGCGGATTTTTTCCATTTGGCTTCTCTCTCCTTCTAAGGGACCTTGGGCATTGGTAATGTAAGGGTGACCGTGGTGCCCGAGCCGGGCTTGCTGTCGATCGCGAGGGTGCCGCCAACGGTCGCGGCACGCTCGCGCATGCTTACGAGCCCGGAGCTTGAGGGCTGGCGCTGGCGCACCTGCTTAGGGTTAAAGCCCTTGCCGTTGTCGACAACGTTGACAACGAGCGGGCCTCCCTTGCGCTGTTGCAGATCGACGATGATAGATGACGCGTCGGCGTGCTTGTGGATGTTCTGGAGGGCCTCCTGTATCACCCGGAAGACCACAAGCTCCTGGTCGGACGAAAGGGCCAGGTTATCGGGGACGTTGAGCTCTACGTCGACGCCGAACTGGTCGGCATAGTCGCGCGCATGCTGGCGGAGGGTGGTGACGAGGCCGACATCGCTCAGAGAGGCCGGGCGGAGGTTGAAGACAAAGCGGCGCACGTCTTTGAGGCTGTCCTGAACGGCGGTGCGGAGGCGGGAGAGCTCGGTCTCGACCTCTTCGGGCTGGTGGCGATACATCTGCTCGACCAGCTGGAGGCGCATAACGGTGTTGGCGAGGGCCTGCGCGGGGCCGTCGTGGATCTCGCGAGCGAGGCGGGCGCGCTCGGCCTCCTGGCCCATGATGATCTGGGCCCACATCACCTGCTCGCCGCTATCGGGCTGCACGCCAAGGGCGGCTTCTGGGTCGCCGTTAGCGCCAGGAGGGGCCAGCACCCAGGCTCCCGCGCCTTCGATCTGGTGGATGAGCCAGGACATGCGGGTGGCAACCTGTTCGAGCTCGGCTATGCTCTTTTGCAGGTCCTCTTTGCGGGTGAGCAAATCGTCTTCCTGCTTTTGCATAGTGCTCAACTGGTCGTCGGTGAGGGGGCCGGTGACAGTCTTGACGGGCATACCGGCGATACGGCTCTGCTGGAGGAACTGCAAACGGTAATGAAGTTCGTCGAGGAAGATGTCGAGTTGCTGCTGCTCGATAGTGGCTTCCCGGAGGCGCTGCTGGGTAGCGGCCTCCAGCCTTCGCAGGTTGGTGAGGGAACCCTCGATAGATTGCTCTACCTCATGCCTGGCAGAGTCGACATCTGAACGCCGCAAGCCTTCAGTGGGCATGTATGCACCGCTTTCTGGGGTTGGGGGCGTAGCGCATGAGTGTGTTGCGTGCTGATGTTGATGTTGTTCGAATATGGTTTAGCCGTTCCATTGATATTGATATAGGACTATTGGCGGTAGACATAAGGTTCGTTGATGTAGGTTATGATACCCGATAGGGTCCTAAGCAGGCAATAGAACTAAAGTAATGTATAGGGGGTAGTATATATGGGGGTTTGGCACTCTGCGGGGTAATCCACAATGGGTTTGATTATGGGGTGTTCACAAACCCTCACAGGGACGCGCCTTGCACCTGTGACTATCGACGCAGGAGGAATAGGCTTTAAGTCAGGGCTGTATTTGGGGGGAGGATGGTGTACATATATCATAGGATTATTGTGCCGTGTGGGCGGTCGAATGTTGTTGGTTTTCGTGGAGGTTACGATGAGCGCTGTGGCTAAGCAGATCGGCACTCGTGCGCTGGGTAAGACCGGCGTGGAGGTGAGCAGTTTCGGGCTGGGAGGCGAGGGGGTACTGCGGACCTGGGCCAGGGAGGCGGAGGCTGTGGAGCTTATCTGGCGGGCCCTGGAGCTTGGTGTGACCTATTTCGATTGCGCCCACGACTACGCGGCCAGCGAGGACTATCACGGGGCGGTGTGGGGACAGCACCCGAGGCTGCGGGAGCAGGTTTTTTTGAGCAGCAAGTCGGCGGAGAGAACGAAGCTAGGTGCGCGGCGGGATTTGGAGATGACGCTGCGCAGGATGAAGGTGAGCCACCTGGACCTGTGGGAGTTGCACGAGGTGCATACGGAGGCGGACTGGGAGGCGATATCGGGGCCTGGGGGTGCGCTGGAGGCCTTTGTGCAGGCGCACCAGGCAGGGTTGGCGCGGTTCATCGGCATCGCGGGGCGCTCGGGCTCCGAGGCGCTGGAGCGGGCCATAAACGAGTTCGAGTTTCACGCGGTGTTGATGCCGGTGAACCCTATCGAGCGGAAGCTGAGCGGATTCATGGACAGGCTGCTGCCCCAGGCGGTGAAGCGCGGCATGGGCATCATCGGCACGAAGCTGATGGGGGGAGGGGGGCTGCTGAAGGCGGGCATTCCTGCCGGTGCGCTGCTGCGCTTCGCCCTGGCGCAGCCGGTGTCGGCGGCTATCGTGGACTGCGAGAGCATCGAGGAACTGGAGGCTAACGTGGCTGCCGCGCAGGTGGAGTACTCGGAGTCGGACGAGGGGGCGCTGGACGTCGAGTACGATGCCAAGGAGATCGCGGCTTACCGGGGGGTGCCTCCGGACGTGGAGTTCCTGGAGGAGCTTGTAAGCGAATCGTAAGGCAATCTTAACCTTTCGGGCGGTGAATGTCGGTTGGGGTGTGTTATAATTTTTGGGAAACCACGGCACACGGCAACCCACGCGAAGGATTTATGTTCAAGATAGGCGCCCGAAGAAACCAGCCAACCATCCAGGCAACAAGCGGCCAGGCGGCCGGCAGCGGTTCGTATATCAGCGCGGAACGCGGAGCGCACGTGCGGAAGCGCGGCAGCGCTATGCGCACGTTTGGCAACCTGTTGATCGTGGCAGGGGTGCTAATGCTCGTGGGGATCGGCGGTTGGTTGGGCTATCGGGAGTGGAGCAACCAGCAAGACCGACAGAGGTTCACGGCTGCGTTCGGCCCCGACACGTTCGAGCCCCAGGATGAGGTGCCGCCGACGCCCGCGCCCACTCCGCCACCACCGCTGCCGGTGCTAGCGAGCAGTGCGGATAGCATATCACAGTACTTCAGCAAGCTGCCGACGGAGCAGGATACGACTGCGCCCGTGCGGTTATTTATACCGAGCGTGAACATCGATTCGAAGATCGTGCCGGTGTCGTGGAAGATGATACCCGCGCCGGGCGGCATGCAGAAGAGCGAGTGGCAGGTGGCAGACTACGCGGTGGGCCACCACGCGGGCTCGGCTAATCCGGGGCTGCCGGGGAACGTGGTGCTGTCGGGGCATGTGGACTACCGGGGCCAGGTATTCAAGGACCTGAACAAGGTGCACAAGGGCGACGAGGTGACGGTGTACACGGAGAAGGGCCAGTACATGTACGTGGTGACCGATTTGGTGATCGTGAAAGAGGAAGGCGTGTCGGACGAGCAGAAGCGGAAGAACGCGATGTACATGAACCCCACGCCGGACCGCACGTTGACGATGATCACCTGCTGGCCGTACGGCATAGATGACCACCGGCTGGTGGTGATCGCGAAGCCGTACCAGTCGACCCTTAGCGCACAATCCGAGTTCGTGATTCGGTGAGGTTATCAAGAGCACAAAGAAATGCGGCCCGCGGGCCGCATTTCTTTGTGCTCTTGAACGGTAACTTTCCTGCCGCGCAGATGGAGCTAGCTGTTGCCAGTGGGGGAGCCGGCGGAACTGTGGTCGTCTATGGTGCTCCAGGAGCCGACGTCGCTGAGCTCGTCACGGGATAGGCGGTCGCCGGTGTTGCGGTTGGGGGAGGCCTCGTTTTGGCCTTCGCCTTCGGGGCGGTCGCCCATGGGCGTGCTGAGGGTGTCGGCGTCCTCGACGCCGGAGAGGCCCCAGGAAGTGCCCGTGCGCTCGCTGTCTGAGCCTTCGACGATATCGGGGTAGGAGCCTCCGACGCGGGCCGGGGAGTTGGTGCCCGCGGTTTCGTCCGGGGCGGGCTCGCCGGTGGGTGTGGTGGCGCGGACGATGTTGGGGTTCTGGGGGTCGACCTCCAGGTTTTCATTGGCGATGGGGCCGGGGCCACCCGTAGCGCCCACTCCTACTCCGGAGGAGCCGGTGACGTCCTCGCGGTTGAAGTAACCGTGGTCGTGCCCGCCTGCGCTAGCGCCTCGGTCATAGTATCCTGACATGGGTGTGTTACCTCCTTGCTGCTGGGGCAAGCAGGTTGCATGCCAGTCAGGGGGTCAGGGGAGAGATTAGTCGCAAAAGCCGACAAACAGCGGCCCGCGGGCCGCTGTTTGTCGGCTTTTGCGATTTCTATCTAGTGGTGGGCGGTTAGTTCGTGGGGGTCTTCGCCGGAGTGGCCGCAGGGGTCGGCGTGGACGTTGACCACGGCAAGTTTGGGAACTTTGTGGAGGAGAAGGTGCCTGACTTCTTCGAGGATGCGGTGGCTCTCGCGAGTGGAGAGGTCTTCGTCTACGGTGACGTGCAGTTCGGCCTCGATCATATGGCCCAGCCAGCGGACCCGGACGTCGTGGACTTCGCAAACGCCGGGCACGGTGGCGGCGAGGGCCTCTATGCGGTCTACGATGGAGGGGTCGACGGCGTCGACGAGGCGCTGGCCCACGCTGAGGACGGTGTCTTTGAGGATGAAGAGGATGACGACGGAGATGAGGAGGCCGGCGATGGGGTCGGCCAGGGGGAAGCCGAGGGCGACGCCGATGACGCCTGCCAGCACCGCGAGGGAGGTGAAACCGTCGGCGCGGGCGTGCTGGCCGTCGGCTACGAGAGCCGCGCTGCCTATCTGGCTGCCGGTGCGGATGCGCAGTTGGGCCACGGCCTCGTTGCCGATGAAGCCGACGATAGAAGCGGCGGCGACCCACGGGAGGTTGGTGAGCGGCGACGGGTGGAGGAGCTTTGTGACCGCCTCATAGAGGGCCAGTAGCGCGCTAGCGAGGATCACGAGGACGATCGCTACGCCCGCAAGGTCCTCGGCGCGGCCGTAGCCGTAGGTGAAGCGGCGTGTGGGGGGGCGCTTGCTGAGATTGAAGGCTATCCAGAGAGGCACGGCGGTGAGGGCGTCGGAGGCGTTGTGAATGGTATCGGCAAGGAGGCCCACACTGCCGCTTGCCAGGTAAACGAGGAACTGGACAAGGGCCGTAACACCAAGCAGGGCCAGGGAGACTTTGATTGCCCATATACCGCGGTCGCTGCTCGCGAGGGATTCGTCGATGCTAAGGTCACCGTGGGAGTGGCCGTGGCCGAAGGGGAGAAGGGTTTGCAGGAAGCCGAGGGGGCCTGAGGCTTCGTTGTGGGCATGGCTATGGTCATGGTCATGGTCGTGGTCATGGTCATGGCCGTTGTCTTGATCGTGATCGTGTTGATGGCCATCGTCGTGAGCGGGGTCCGGGCCGATGGGGTCGAGGTCTGAGGCGAGGCGTCCTTGCATGCGGCCCCCGGTTAGCGTGGGTGCCCGGCGCCACTGGCGAGTTGCTCCAGGGCGTGGGGCAGGATGGGCAGGATGGCCTCGAGGCACTCGCGGACGCCTTTGGGCGATCCAGGGAGGTTGATTATCAACGACCGGGCCCGGACGACGGCCACGGCGCGGGAGAGGGCGGCCATGGGGGTCTTTTGGAGAGACACGGTACGCATTAGCTCAGCGAGGCCGGGCACCTCGTAGGTGGCGACGTTGAGGGTGGCCTGGGGAGTGACGTCGCGTGGGGAGATCCCGGTGCCGCCGCTGGTGATCACCAGGTTGTAGCCTTCATCGTCTACCCAGCGGCGCAGCGTCTGCTCGATGAGGGGCCGGTCGTCGGGGACGATCTCGGCGTGGACCTCATCGAGCGTGAGCGCGCCGGTCAGGAGGGCGACGGCGATGGCCCCGCTTGTGTCCTCCTGGGTGCCCGCAAAGCTGCGGTCGCTGATTGTGAGTACGGCCACTCTTGGCATTATCGTAACCCGGTGGGTGGCCTGGAACCGTCTGGACCACCCGGTGCTTGATATTTGAAGTATACATTGTTCGAGGCGGGGAGGAAAGGGCTACGGAGTGGCATCACTAATGGCATTCTTGATGGTTATTAGGCTAATTGCCTAATGGCGGTGATAAGCAATGTACCAATTGCATCCAAGTCTGCTGCTTTTGGTAGGGAACCGGGCAGGACTTTGAGCGTGACTTATGCAGTTTGGTGAGTTGTGGCATAATATTGCTGATTTGCCCGGAGGTGGTTGGAGTGCGGAAAGGCTGGGGGAGATGAGGGGACTGGGGGTGCGGGTTATCAGCGGGGCGGTGCTGCTCGCGCTGGTGGTGGCGGCTATCTGGTTTAAGGGGCTGCTGCTGTTGGGGCTTGTGGGGGTGGCGGCGGTGCTGGCGGCGCACGAGTTCTTTACTATGACGCGGAGGGCGGGATACCTGCCGTGGTACCCGGCGGGGGTGGCGCTGGCGTTGCTGCTGGCGATGAGAGGCTACCTGGGCGTGGGGGCAATCGGGGAGGCGGCTTACCCGGACCCGGGGACGGGGGCGGAACTCCTGGGCGTGGCGCTTGTGCTATTTCTGGTGATCGCCCGCCAGGGGTACGAGTGGTCGCAGGCGGCCGCTGCTGCCCATGGGAGGCCGGCCGGGGTTGGGGGGGCAGGGACGGCGCGGAGCCCTTACCTGGCCTGGGCGGACATCGGCCTGGCGCTGGGTGGGGCGATTTATACGGGGGGGCTGTTGGGATATGCTCCGGTGCTGGCGGCGTTGCCCGAGGGGGCCGGACAGGCGGGCGGGAGCGCGTGGCTGCTGATGGTGCTTCTGGGGACGGCCGCCTGCGATACCGGCGCGTACCTGGTGGGCAGCACGATGGGGAGGCATAAATTGATACCGCAGATCAGCCCTGCGAAGACCTGGGAGGGGCTGGCGGGGGGCGCGCTGGGAGCCGTGGTGGCAGCCGCGGCGCTGTCTGGCCTGCTGCGGCTCGACCTGGGGCGGGCAGTAGTCCTGGGGCTTTTCGTGTGTATCGCCGCTGTGGTGGGCGACCTGTGCGAGTCGCTGATCAAGCGGGCCACGGGGGTGAAGGAC
>JBJMMB010000251.1:0-10554 GCA_045805005.1 Chloroflexia bacterium | reverse complement strand
TCACCGAGTCTGGAAATCTGGACTGGCCCGAGGAGGCCCTCCGGCAAGCGCCTGGGCGCTCCGAGGCGAGCAATGCCGCCCTGGTGAGCAATGCCGCCCTGGTGAGCAAGCCCTCTCCCGACAGCACGGAGCTATGGGATAGGGTGTGTGGGCCGTCGCGCGCGGGCACACGCCGCAGCGAGGGTTTCCTGACGTGGCGCTACGTGGATCACAGCGTATTCTCCTACCGCATCTTCGAGGTGCGCCGGGGCGAAAAGCTGGCCGCACTGGCCGTCTACAGAGTAGAGCAGGTGCGCGACGTGCCCGTGAAAGTGGGGCGCATCGTGGAGTTCGTCTCAGAGGAGGAGGCCGAGGGGGATGCGCTAGGGGCGCTGATCGCCGATGCGCGGGCCCAGGGCTGCGCGGCTATGGACTTCTTTTGCTCCAGCAGCCGGCTGTTGGGGGTGATGGACCGCCACGGCTTCCTGCCCGGCGAGAGCGAGATAGCCAAGCAAATCCCGGTACTCTTCCAACCCATAGACCGCGGCAGGTCGGGCATCGTGGTCATGGCCGACCTAAGAAAGGCCCAGAGCGCGGCGGAAGCGCAGGATTGGTACTTTACGAAGGCGGATGGGGACCAGGACAGACCTAATTAGGAGTCAGGGATCAGGGGTCAGGAGTTAGTGCCCGCTTACGACCACTGACTCTTGACCCCTGATCCCTGGATAGAAGGAGCATACTCATGTCTGTGGCCACGTGGGCCGACGTTGATAAGATTCAGGTGGGCGATACGGCGTCATGTGTAATGACTGTGACAGCAGAGCAGGTAGATACATTTGCAAGGCTCTCGCTCGATGACAACATGATACACATGGACGACGCAGCGGGGCGGGCCGCCGGGTTTCCGGGGCGCATCGCCCATGGCATGCTGGCGCTGAGTGCAATCTCCCGGCTGATCGGCACGCAATTGCCGGGGCACGGGTCCCTGTGGATGTCGCAAGACGTGCAGTTCGCCGCGCCCGTCCTCATAGGGGATAGGGTGGAGGCGCGGGTGACCGTGGAGCAGGTGTCGAGGGCCGCGCAGGCCGTCGTGCTGCGCACCGAGGCCATGAACCCGGACACGGGGGCGGTGATTCTGCGGGGTACGGCCAGGGTCAGGGTGCCGCCGAGGAAGGCGGAAGGGGCCTGATGAGTCCGAGCCCACATCGCCTGTGGGTGGTCATGTACCACTACGTACGCGATTTGCCGCGCACCCGCTTCCCACGCATAAAGGGGATGCTCACCTCCGACTTCAACGTCCAGGTGGATACCCTGAGCGAGCGGTACGAGATGGCCACGCTAGAGTCGGCCCTGGCCTTCCTCTCAGGGGAGTACAGACCGGAGCGAGACCTTTGCCTGCTCACCTTCGACGACGGTTTGAAGGAGCATTACACCGACGTGATGCCCATCCTGGTCGAGCGCGGCATCGAGGGGCTCTTCTTCATAATCACCCGCTGCCCCGAAGAAGGGCGCGTGGTGCCGGTGCATAAGAACCACTTCCTCATGGCCGAGCTACCCTTCGATGAGTACCGGCAGGCCTTCATAAAGCGCCTGGCCGAGTTGAGCCCGGAGACAAGCACCGAATTGGACCAGGCAGCGGCCACGAAGTCATATCGCTGGGATACATCCGAAGTGGCCGCGTTCAAATACCTTCTCAATATGCGCCTGCCGGAACCGCTGCGGGAGAAGGTGCTGGACAGCCTCTTCATGGAGTACCTGGGCGATGAAGCCGAGTTTTCGCGGCAGTTGTACATGAGTTGGGACGAGGCGCGGGAGATGCAGGCGCGGGGGCAGGTGATGGGGGGTCACTCCGACAGCCACGCTTCGCTGGCGACCCTAGACAACGATACCCAGCGGGCCGACCTGGAGAAGTGCGCGCAGATCGTGCGCAGCCGCCTCGCCCCCCAGCCTATCTGGCCGTTCTCGTACCCTTACGGGAAAAGCGACGCCTTCAACGCCACGACGGTCGAGACGATACGCGATCTGGGCTTCGCCTGCGGTTGCACCACCATCGTCGGCCCCAACGAGCAGGGCCAGGACCCGTTCTGCCTCAAGCGCATCGACACGAAGGACGTGCAGGCATGAGCGGAATGCGCGTGCTGGGGCTGGTCCCCGCCCGTGGCGGCTCCAAAGGTGTGCCGGGCAAGAATATCAGGTTGCTGGCCGGAAAGCCACTCCTCCAGTACACCGCCGAGGCCGCCCTGGCCGCCTCTCGCCTCTCTCGCGTGATATTGAGCACTGAGAACGAGGAGATAGCCGAGGTGGGCCGGCGTTGCGGGCTGGAGGTGCCGTTCATGCGGCCCACCGCACTGGCCGCAGACGATACACCCACCCTGCCCGTCGTGCAGGACGCCCTGCGCAAGCTGGAGGCGGAGGGGGACGCATTCGACGCGGTGCTGATATTGCAGCCGACCACCCCTCTGCGCCGCCCCGAGGACATAGACGGGGCAATTGAGCTGCTGGAGCGGACGGGGGCGGACTCGGTGATCTCGTTCGTGGACGTGGGGGAGAAGCACCCGGCCAGGATGAAGTTCATCGATGAAGAGGGCAGGGTCACCGACCCCCCATTCTCTGAGCGATTCGAGGGTCAGCGCAGGCAAGACCTCCCCACCCTCTACCTGCGCGAGGGCTCCATCTACCTGACCAGAACTCGGGTCATCATGGAGCAGAACTCCGTCAAAGGCAGCGACTGTCGAGCCTGGATCGTGCCCTCCGAGCGGACCTGTAACATCGACACGGAGTTTGACTTCTTTATCGCCGAGCAACTGCTGAAGCTGAAGAATGAGACCTAAAATCCTGGTGGCCGAATCCGCCGGGTTTTCTCCCGAGGCCGTGGAGGTGCTGCGGCGGGCCGGGGACGTCACCTTAGCCGACCTGGACCGCGATGGGCTGCTGGGGGCGGTAGGCGAGACGGACGCGCTATGTGTGAGGCTGCGGAACCGCATTGACGGGGAAGTGATGGACGCTGCGCCCCTGTTGACGGTGATCGCTTCGCTCTCGACCGGGCTCAACCACGTCGACCTGGAGGAGGCCGAGCGGCGGGGTATCAGGGTGGTCTCCCTCAAAGGCGAGTCGGATTTCCTCAAGGACATTCGCGCCACCGCGGAGCTCACTGTGGGGCTGGTACTAACCCTGGCCCGGCACCTACCGGGGGCGGTGGAGCACGCACTCGAAGGAGGCTGGAATCGCGACCTCTTCAAGGGGCACGAGCTGTATGGCAAGACCGCGGGCATCGTGGGATACGGGCGGTTGGGGCGAATCGTGGCGCGCTACCTGAGGGCTTTCGACATGCGCGTGCTGACCGCCGACCCTTATGTCGAACCCTCGTCGGTGGAGGAGGGAGTGAGACTGGTGGCCCTCCCGGAGCTTCTCGCAGAAGCCGACCTCGTCAGCCTCCATGTGAGCTACTCGGGCGAGACCCACGACATGATCGGGCGGCGCGAGTTCGAGGCGATGCGCGAGGGAGCCTGGTTCGTGAACACGGCGCGGGGGGAGTTAGTGGACGAAAGCGCGCTGCTGGAGGCGCTCAAGTCGGGCCGGTTGGCCGCGGCGGCCCTCGACGTGCTGTGCGAGGAGCGCTCTACGGGCATGGGGCAGCACCCCCTGGTTGCCTACGCCCGCGAGCACGACAACTTGATCATCACCCCCCACATCGGGGGTTGCACCCAGGAATCGATGGAAAAGACGGAGATCTTCCTCGCGGAGAAGTTGCGCGCTGTGCTATCATCTCCCCCGGAAGCCCATGGTTAGTGGGATCGAGCTTTCAATATGAGGTTTTGGTAAATGTCTGACGTAGCAATTCGCGTGGACCATCTGAGCAAGCAATACCGCATCGGTGGCAAGCAGGAGCAATACAAGACCCTGCGCGATACAATCTCCTCGGCCGCAGGCAAACCGGTGCGCATGGTGCGCTCCAGGATAGGGCCGTCATCCGAGCGCAAGTCCAAAGCGCACATCACCATCTGGGCTCTGAAGGACGTGTCGCTCGAGGTGAAGCGCGGCGAGGTGGTGGGGATCATCGGCCGCAACGGCGCGGGCAAGAGCACGCTGCTGAAGGTGCTCTCGCGCATCACCGAGCCGACGGAGGGCTATGCCGAAATCCACGGCCGCATCGGTTCGCTGCTTGAGGTGGGCACAGGCTTCCACCAGGAGTTGACCGGCCGGGAGAACATCTACCTCAATGGTGCGATCCTGGGGATGTCGAGAGCCGACATCACCCGGAAGTTCGACGAGATGGTGGCTTTCGCCGAGGTCGATAAGTTCATCGACACGCCGGTGAAGCACTACTCGAGTGGCATGTACCTGCGCCTGGCGTTTGCCGTAGCCGCGCACCTGGAGCCCGAGATCCTGCTCGTAGACGAGGTGCTGGCGGTGGGCGACGCGGCTTTCCAGAAGAAGTGCCTCGGCAAGATGGGAGAGGTGGCCCAGGAAGGACGCACGGTGGTCTTCGTCAGCCATAACATGGGGGCTATCCGAGCCCTGTGCAACCGGGGCGTGGTGCTGAGCAACGGCGAGGTCACGGAGTCCGGGTCGGTAGCTAGGGCTATCGAGACGTACTACCGGATGATAGCCACGCCGGACGCCGCGAGCGCGGGCGAGAATGGGCAATCTGACAATATGAGGTCCGGGTTTGGGCCGGTGCAACTGCCGGGACGCGAGGACACCACCGTCTCCCAGTCAGAGGGGTTCGAGGTCGAGACCACGCTGAGGGTGGCCGACGAGGTGCCCGGCTTCAGCCTCTGGTGCATACTGGACGACATGCACGGTCGGCACATATTCCACCTGCGCGAAGAGAGCAATCTGTTGGGGATAACCAAAATCGACCAGGGCACGTACCGCATCAAGGCGCGGTTCCCGGCGCTCTGGCTGCTGCCCGGCCTCTACGCACTGCATTTCAAAGCACGATTCTGGGGCGAGAATGCTTCCTCTCGCGTGGTGTCCGATATGTACCCGCTGGACGTGGACGGCAAGAACCCGAGGACGGACGCCGTACTCAACCCGGAAGTTGCCTGGTCGGTTGAACAGAAAGTGGAGGTTAACGCGTGACATTTGCCTTGTTGATTCCGGACGGCGTAGGGACGCGCAATTTCGTGCTGGGGCCATTTCTCAGGCACGCGAGCGCGAAAGGCCAGGTCCACACGCTTCACACGATTCCGAATGACCTGCTGCCCATCTACAGTGCTGAGTTGAGCGACAAAGTGCAGTGGCACACGCTCAACCCATACCACGGCAGCCGCCTGTCGCTCTTCCTGAGCGAGGCCCTGGCCTACGGCCACATGGTATGGGCCGACACCGGGGCCATGCGTCTCAAGGTCAAAGCCCCGGTGAAGGGCTCGTTCCAAACGCGGGCGATGACCGGGGCCACCAGGGCCGTGGGCCGGGCGGCCGCCTCGCCGCGCAGGATAAAAGCCCTTGACCGCTGGCACAGCTCAGTGGCCTCGCGCCTGCCCGAGGTCGAGCCTTACCGGCAACTCTTCAGGAAGATCAAACCTTCCGTGCTCTTCTGCTCGCACCAACGCCCATCCATCATCATACCGCCCGTGCTGGCCGCCAGGTCGCTGGGCATCCCGACGGCCACCTTCATCTTTAGCTGGGATAACCTGAGCAGCAAGGGGCGCATAGCCGCCCCGTTCGACCACTACCTGGTGTGGAGCGAGTTGATGCGCGACGAGCTTCTTCACTTCTATCCCGACGTAAACCCTGAGCAAGTGCACGTTGTGGGCACGCCGCAATTCGACCCCTACGCGGATACAAAACTCCTCTGGTCTCGGGAGGAGTTCTTCCGGCAGATCGGCGGTGACCCAACGCGGCCGCTCATCTGCTACTCGGGCGGCGACAGCTACACCTGCCCGGAGGACCAGGAGCACGTGAGGGTGCTGATGGAGTTGATACACGGCGGGCGCATTAAGGATGACCCGCAGGTGGTGCTCCGCCCGGCCCCGGTGGATGGTGGCAGCCGATACGACAAAGTGCGCAAGCTTTTCCCGGACTTGATATATTCCGCCCCGGTCTGGGCGCACACCAAGCCGGGCGACTGGTCGCGCTCCGTGCCGCTGCCCGAAGACGTGCAGTTGCTGGCGAATCTGACGCACCATTCGGATATGAACGTCAATATGGGCTCGACTATGACCCTGGACTTCTCGATACACGACAAGCCGGTCGTGAACGTAGCCTTCGACGTCGCCCAGCCGCCGTCGCACGGAGTGCCCTTGTGGGACTTCGTGCGGTTGTTCGACCACTATCGCCCCGTGATCGAGTTCGGCACCAGCCGCTTCGCGCGGTCTGAGGACGAATATGCCGAGCACGTCAACACATACCTTGAGAACCCGGCGCTGGACCGAGAGGGTCGCCGCAAATTTGTGGACCTTGAGGTCAGCGGCCCGCTCGGGCAGGCGAGCAGTCGCATCGTGGAAACGTTGGAGCAAATAGCGCGATGATTACGAGTGCCAAATCTGAAACAGCTAGCTCGGCCACGAGTTCGATATTCTCGTACCTGCCGTTCGATTCCGAAGCGGAATGGCAAATGAATCCTGCCGAGCGCCTGGCGATCGTGGCCCTGATGGACCACCTGCGCCCTCGCCTGAGCATGGAGATCGGCAGTAAGTACGGCGGGAGCCTGGCCGTGCTGTCACACTACTCGGAGCGCGTGATATCGCTCGACATCGACCCAACCGTGCCCGAGCGGCTGAAGCACTTCCCCAATGTAGACTTCATGATCGGCGATTCGGGGAAAACACTGCCCGCGAAGCTCACGGAGATCGAAGAGGCGAGAGAGCCTTTGGGCTTTGCGCTGATAGACGGCGACCACTCGGCTGAGGGCGTGCGCCGCGATATCGAGAGCTTCCTGCACTACTGCCCCCTCGGCTCGCTGTACATATTGATGCACGACAGTTTTAACCCGGACGTGCGGAGAGGCATCAAGTCGGCGGGCTGGCAGGATTGCGCGTACGTGCAGGCCCTGGATCTGGACTTCGTACCGGGAATTATGATGTCCGAGCGGCCACTAGCCCGCGAGATGTGGGGCGGCTTCGCGCTCGCCGTGCTCGGTCCCGACAGGCGTAAGGGCAAGCTGAAGCCCCGCGCCACCGCCGAGCTGGTGTACCGGGCGGCGTACCCCGTTTCGATGCACAATCTGCTGTTCCGCCGGGCCACTCAGGCGGTTCAGGCGATACGCCGGTTGGATCTGGGCAGGTGAGCGCCATACGCATTTGCTTCCTGTGCAACGAGTATCCACCCGGCCCACACGGCGGCATCGGCACGATGACCCGAGTGCTGGCCCGTGCCCTGGTTGAGGACGGCCACCAGGCGCGGGTAATAGGCATCTACCCTCGCGACTACCCGGCCCCCGACTACGAGGAAGACCAGGGCGTGCGTATCTGGCGCTACCGCGAGACCGCCTTCAAGTTCGGCTGGGTGCGCGATAGGTATCGCTTGTACCGCACGGCTGCGAGGTGGGCCGGCCAGGGGAAGATCGATCTCGTTGAGGTGCCCGACTGGGAAGGGTGGGTCGCGGGTTGGCCGAGGCTCAGCGTACCTGTGGTGGCGCGGCTGAACGGCTCCGTGGCCTATTTCGCTCAGGAACTGGGCATCCCCCTCCGCCGCCTGGCCTTCCTGCTGGAGCGGGCCTCGCTGCGCAGAGTCGATTTCTGGGCTTCGGCCAGCCGCTACACAGCCGACGTGAGCCGCAAGATATTCGACCTCCCCACGGACTGCGCCGCGGTGCTCTACAACCCCGTAGAACTGCCCCCGGCGTCGTGCTCGACCACCAGGTCGAAAAACAGGGTGGTGTTCACCGGCACTATCACCGCCAAGAAGGGGGTCATTTCGCTGATAAAGGCATGGCCGCTCGTGTTGGAGGAACGGGCCGATGCGGTGTTGGACCTCTATGGGAAGGACAACCCCACGGAGGACGGGCAGCCCTCGACCCAGGAGTACCTGCGCTCGCAGTTGGACCCGGAGATAGCCGGGAGCGTGAGGTTCCACGGCCACGTAGCCAGGGAAGAGTTGTTCGAGGCCCTTGAAACGGCTCGCGTGGGCGTGTTCCCCTCCTACGCTGAAGCGTTCGGCATTGCCCCCGTGGAGGCTATGGCTCGCGGGTGCCCGACCATTTACAGCACGCGCCCACCGGGGCCGGAGATAGTGCGCGAGGGCCTGGATGGACTGCTCGCCGACCCCGACCGGCCCGAAGACATCGCGAACAAGATAGTGCGGCTGTTGAACGACGATGACCTGGCCGAGAAGCTGGGGAAGGCCGGGCGCAAGCGAGTAGAGGAGTGCTTCTCCATCCAGAGCATGCTCGTGCGAAACGAAGCCTTCTACGAGCGGTGCATCGAGCGATTCCGCAAGAAATCGAAGCGCGGTTAGAGCCATGCATATATCGGTCATAATCTGCACATACCGCCGGGCGGGGGCGTTGATGGACCTGCTCGGCTGCCTGGCCGCTCAGACCTACGGCGACTTCGAGGTGCTGATCGTGGACGGCAGCGGAGACGACCCCACTGTGCGCGACAAGGTGGCGCAGTTCGTCAGGGAGCAGCGCAAGCAACTGGACCTGCGGCTGCTTACCTCGCCAAAGGGACTCACCCGCCAGCGCAACCTGGGGTTGCGGGAGGCCCGCGGGGAGTTGGCCTGCTTTTTCGACGACGACATCACGATGGGGAGCAAGTTCCTCGCGCAGGTGGTGGCGCTCTTCGGCAGACCGGAGATAGAAGGCGTGGGCGGGCTCACAGGCTACGACACCATGCACTACCCCCAGCCGGTGACTTTCAGGTGGAAACTACGGCGGTGGCTGGGCAGCATCCCCAGCCTGGAGCCGGGGGCCGTGGACAAGTTGGGGCGCAACGTGCCGCTGGAGTTCGTCCGGCCCGACGCCGGGCTGGTGCAGGTCGGCTGGCTGCCGGGCTTCTGCATGATTTACCGCAGGGCGGCCATCGGCAACTTATGCTTCGATGAGGAGTTGCCGACGTACGGCGGCGAGGACTGGAGCTTCTCCACCCAGGTGGGAAGGTCGTGGCGCTTGGTGCTCAACACCGAACTTTCCTTGAAGCACCATTCGGCGCCCGAGTTTCGGGACTCGAGCGTGCAGCGCGTCTACCAAACAGGGTTCGGTTTCGGGCGGGCGTTCGCGAAGCGAGCCGAGGGTCCGCGGGACTACATGACGATCGCCCGGTTCGCGTGGGCCGAAATCATGGTCGACCTGCTGGCTCTGCTCAAAGGGCCATCAGCGGCCAAAATCAAGATAGTATTCGCCAGGCCGGCAGGGCTGGTCGCCGGATTCAAGTCTGGCCGGGTGCTGGAGGCTGAGGGCTGGGGACTGGGCCGCGTGGGTCGCGGGCAGACGCCGGCAACCAACACCCAACACCCAACACCCGGAGAGGAGCTTTAGAGGTGTGCGGCATTTGTGGTTGGATAGGTAAGCAGCCATCGGAAGTAGCCAGGCATATCGGCCCGATGGTGAAGGCCCTGAAGAAGCGGGGGCCGGATGACGACGGCATCTGGACTGATGGCCAGCCCTGCATACTGGGGCACGCTCGGCTTAGCATTATAGACGTGGAGGGCTCCCCGCAGCCGATGACCAACGAGGACGGCACGGTCATCCTGATTTACAATGGGGAGATGTACAACTTCCAGGAGCTGCGCGAAAAGCTGATCGAGCGCGGTCACACCTTGAAGACCCAGGGCGACTCCGAGGTGCTGGTCCACCTTTACGAGGACTACGGCCCGGCCATGGTCGAGCACCTGGACGGGATGTTCGCCTTCGCGATCTACGACACGCAGAAGCACACGCTGATGCTCGCGCGGGACCGCATTGGCATCAAACCGCTCTACTACTGGCACAACCGGGACACAGGCGAATTGCTCTTTGCCAGCGACATGAGCGCGATGCTGGCCAACCCGGCGCTGCCGCGCAAGCTCAACCGCCGGGCCCTCGCCCAATACCTCCATTTCGGTTATATCGTTCACCCGATTAGCTGGCTGGACGAGGTGCAGCAGCTAGAGCCGGGGCAGTATGCGATGTGGAACAACGGCAGGCTGAAGACTACCCGCTACTACAACTGGCAGTACCGGCCGGATCGCAAGTTGGGCACCATGCCCGCCGCGGTGGAAGAGCTACGGAATACGCTGAGCGAGGCGGTCACCAAGCACCTGATCTCCGACGTGCCCCTCGGGAGCTTTCTCAGCGGCGGCCTCGACTCCTCGACTGTAACCGGCTTCGCACAGGAGACGCGGCGTAAAGAGGGGAGCGCCATCCGCTCGTTCACCGTGCGCACCTGGGTGCCCGAGATCGACGAGTCGGCCAGGGCGCGCTCCATCGCGGGTGACCTGCACACCAACCATACCGAGATCGACGCGGAAGAGTTGCGCTTCGACCGCTGCTTCTTCGACCGCCTCATCGACGGCCTCGGGGAGCCTTTCGGCGATACCTCGGCCCTGGCAGTGTACATGCTCTGCCAGCAGGCGCGGCCGCATGTCAAGGTAGCCCTCAGCGGCGACGGTGGGGACGAAATCTTCCTCGGATACAAGGGGCTGGCGAAG
>JBJMMB010000250.1:0-5050 GCA_045805005.1 Chloroflexia bacterium | reverse complement strand
GGAGCCCGCATCATGTCCCAAACCCTCACTGCCCTCGACGTCCCCCACCTCTACGAAGAATTCGACGACACCCACATGAACGTCCAATACCGCTACAGTGTCTCCCTCCCCAAGTTGATGGAAGCCATGCGTAATGCGTAATGCGTAATGCGTAATGCGTAATGCGTAATGCGTAATGCGTAATGCGTAATGCGTAATGCGTAATGCGTAAAGGATCAAGGCCAACGGGTTCCACCACCCAAGCCCACCCCACCACCATTACGCATTACGCATCACGCATTCTCAGGAGGTCCCATGTCCAACCCCACCCCCCTCTCCACCCTCCCCGCCCCACCCATACCCCCCGGCCTCGACTGGATAAACACCGGGGGCAAAGAGCTTACCCTCAAAGACCTGCGCGGCAAGCTGGTTCTCCTCGACTTCTGGACCTACGGCTGAATCAACTGTATGCACATTTTGCCGGCGGTCCGCCGGCTCGAAGAGAAATACGCCAACGAACTGGTCGTTATCGGCGTTCACTCAGGTAAGTTCATGACCGAGCGCAACACCGACAACGTTCGCTCCGCCACCCGCAGGCTCGGCATCCACCACCCCGTCGTCAACGACCGCCAGTTCCGCACCTGGCGCGCTTTCCAGGTGCAAGCCTGGCCCACACTGGCCCTCATAAGCCCCGACGGCAACTACATTGGCCAGCACGCGGGCGAGATCACCTTCGACATGTTCGACCCCATCCTCGAGACCGTGGCCGAAGCCTACTCCCAGGCTGGCCTTCTCGACCGCACCCCCATCCACTTCCAGCCCGACCCGGAGCCGCCCACCGACTCCCCCCTCTACTTCCCCGGCAAAGTGCTCGCCGACGGCCCCACCAACCGCCTCTTCATCTCCGACACCGCCCACAACCGCGTCCTGGTGGCCTCCCTCTCCGATGACGGCGCCTCCGCGACGGTCACCCACACCATCGGCAGCGGCGAGCCGGGCTTCCGCGACGGCCCTTTCCCCGAGGCCGCCCTGAACCACCCCGAGGGCCTCGCCCTCCGCGGCGACACCCTCTACATAGCCGAGACCGAGAGCCACTCCATACGCGCCGCCGACCTCACCTCCGCCACCCTCTCCACCATAGCAGGTACCGGCGAGCTCAGCTACAGCCGCGCGGGCGGTATCGGCACGTCCGCCGCCCTCAACACCCCCTGGGATCTCCTCGAGCGCGATGGCACCCTCTACATAGCCATGGCCGGTACACACCAGCTATGGCGCATGGACCTGGCTTCCGCCCTCGTGCAGCCCCACGCAGGCAGCGGCCGCGAAGACATCGACGACGGCCCCAACCCCAAAGCCACTCTCGCCCAGCCCAGCGGCCTCACCACCGATGGCACCCGCCTCTACTTCGCCGACAGCGAGTCGAGCGCCGTCCGCTCCGCCGACTTCGCCCCCGACGGCTACGTCCAGACCCTCATAGGCGAGGGCCTCTTTGAGTTCGGCGACCGCGACGACAAAGGCCGCCAGGCCCGCCTCCAGCACTGCCTCGGTGTGGCCCACCACAACGGCAAGATCTACATAGCCGATACCTACAACAACAAAATCAAGACCCTCGACCTCACCACCCGAAATGTCACCACATCCCTCGGCTCCGGCACCCCCGCCGACCTCTACGAGCCCGGCGGCCTCAGCATTTGGACCACCCACGGCCAGGCCCGCCTCTACATAGCCGATACCAACAACCACTCCGTCGTATATGCGAACATCCTGGAGGACGGTTCCCTGCAGCAACCACCCGCCAGGCTTTCTATTACTTTCAACTCGGACGCAGCCCAGTTGCCTGCAAACCCTCATTTTGCAGATGGACTGGACGGGGCATAAAGGCATGGCAACCGGACCGGCCATGGACGATAACCGGGTACTGGTCGCCATAATGAACAACCCGCGCGACTTCGCGATAGCCCGCGACCGCCACTGGTATCGCATCTCCGTCCGCAGCGCCGAGAAATGGGCGCGCCCCTGGCCTCCCCGCTGGCTGGCCTTCTACCAGACCAAGGACTTCGGCCCCGAAGCCTGCGCCGTCCACTACTACTGCCGCGTGTTCGATATACGCGAGGTCTCCCGAGCCGAGCTATTCCCCGATAACGAGCACGACGAAAAAGCTGCCCACCGCTACTACCAGCTTATCCTCAGCCCCTTGCAGCGCCTCCCCCGACCCATCCCCAGCCTTCGCCTGCGCCGCATCACCTTCATCCCCACCACCTGGCCAAAATTTATCTCGGCCACCGAGATCAACGAACTCTACAACGACAGCCCCCTCGAAGACCGCTTATGGCCCGCTCTCAGGCCCCTCGGCATTGCTGCCCAGCGCCAGGTCTTCGTCAACGCCAAGCGCCACTGGTACACACTCGATTTCGCTATATACTGCCTCTCCGGCAACCTGAACATAGAGGCCGACGGCATCGCCCACTCCGACCCCGAGCGCGTCGCCCACGACGAGATACGCGACCACAACCTGGCCGCCAACGGCTGGAAACCCCTCCGTTTCACAAGCGCCCAGATCAACGAGCGCCTTACCGACTACTGCATCCCCACCATCCTCGACAACATCAAAACCCTTGGCGGCCCCAACCCTGATCCGGAATAGAGCCCGCTATTCCTCCGTCTGCACGGTCTCTAGCCAGATATCACTAAAGACTACATCGAAGGTAGATCCACCTGAACAGCGAATCCGGTGGTGTATCAGGTCTGCATTTTTTGCTAGCCCCCGGTCTTGCAGTTCCTCAGTAAGAGGAGAAGGTTCGATAGTGTCCCAATCTACCAACACCTCTCTATCTGCGTTATAGCCCACCAAGTCAGAGCGTAGCCACCATGTGTTGCGGAATTGAACGTCGACAACCTGGGAAGTAATACCTAGATCAAACAGAGGCTGCCGATCCTCTTCTGGGTTAATTTTGGACCGTAGGTAAACCACCGCGCTACCATTATCTAGCCATTTCGCCTTAATGGTATAGAGTTCCGCATCATGCCACAACCAATTGAGAATGCTCCAGTCTTTCAGATGGATTAGCATAGTTTAATCCTCCTCACGGGATTATTCTATACAAAATCACAACGGGCCTCAGCCCTCGCTTGGTCGTACCCCACGCGCAAACCCCATCCACTCCGAGCTCGTCCCCCCGCTCTCCACGTCCCCGAACCCTGCCTCCCTCAGCAGCTCCCCCAGCGCCTCCGGCCCCGGCCGCCCTTGCCCCGCGCCCGCCTTGTCCATCCCATGCCGGCGCATCGCCAGCCACCCCGGCTCCCACGGCCGCAGCCGCCTCCCCGGCACCTGAAAATCCACGATCACCAATCGGCCCCCCGGCCGTAGCACCCGTCTGATCTCCACCAGCGCCCGCCGCTTCAAATCCCCCGGTTGGTGGTGCATCATCAGGCTGCTCAAGACCACGTCGAACGACCCATCCTCAAAGCTCATCGCCTCCACCGGCTCAACCCGGAACTCCACACGCAGCCCCGCCTTATGTGCCTTCCGTTGGGCCTCCGTCACCATCTCCGGAGCCGCGTCTATCCCATATACCCTCCCTTGCGACCCAACCCGCCGCGCCGCCAGCATTGCCACGTCCCCGGTCCCACACCCCACCTCCAACACTCTCTCCCCCGGCCGCACGTCTGCCAGGTCTACCGGCAGCGCCCTCAAAGCCCGGCTCCTCCCCATAGCCATCGCCCAAACAATCCCATCATAAACCCGCGCATACCGTATCAGCCGCCCCTGGGTCGCCGGAGCTCCTACCGAAGAATGCCCCTGCCCGTGAGAAGTGGCCTGCGTATAGTTGTGCCCGTGTCCCCCTGTACTACCCTGTCGATTCCCGTGCCCATGTAGTGCCTGCATGATCAGCCTCCATATCGTGAATACCCAGATCCTATAGCTGAACAAAATGTACGCTATTGCACATTCCGTCCTCAAATGCTACGATACCACCACGGGCAACCCGCGACAAGGCCCAACAAATCGTATCCGTCCAATAACGCACACATCCAACAAACTGTCCGGAGACCAATGAGGATTACCACAAGGGGAGAACACCATCATGCCCGGCACAGCCACACGCACCGTCAACCACCACAACGACCGCCGCTCCCGCCGCACGCGTCAGGCTCTCAGCCAGGCCCTTGTTGACCTCATGCTGGAGAAGCGCTACGACACTATCACCGTCCAGGAGATCATCGACCGCGCCGATGTGGGCCGCTCCACCTTCTACGCCCACTACATGGACAAAGAAGACCTCCTCCAAAACCAGGTCGCCCACCTCATCCACGTCCTTGCCGCCCACATGGACCAGGGCGACCTCACAGCCGCCGGCAATCGCATTATCCCCAGCCTGGAGCTCCTGCGCCACATCCGCGACAGCCAGGCCCTCATCCGCGCCCTCGTCCGCGGCCGGGCCATCGACCCGGTCCTAAAAACCATGCAAACCCAGTTAAGCCTGCACGTCGAAGTCCGCCTGGCTCGCAACCTTCCCCCCAACACCACCCCCACCGTGCCCCTCCCTCTCGTCGCCCACCACGTTGCCGGCTCCCTCCTCACCCTCTTCCAGTGGTGGCTCGACCGCGACATGCCCGAATCCCCCGAGCAGCTCGACGCCTACTTCCTCCACCTCATCCGCCCCACAGTCGCAGCAACAACGGGGGTAGACCTCTGAATAACCTTGTAAATTGCCGCCTGCTTAGCACTCCTATGGTCCCTCGCTGCCCAGGTCACCCTCCGGCATACCTTCACCCATAACCCTCCCCAAAAAGCAGGACCAAAGTACTATGCCCATTCTTGAAACATATGTGCTATAATGCGAGCAAATGTCTGCCCCCCACCCCAGGCCGCCATCATCCCGCTCCCAATCGTCGATAGTCCGCTGCGGCCCCCCTCATAGTCACTTTAGCTACAAGTAGTATCTCAGCTGAATTTCATCATTTTCCCTCATCCAGGCACCCTCAATTCCCCAAAATGCTGAAAATGCTGAAATCCCCATCCCACCCCTTCCTACTCAACATGCTGCGAATTGTATCAAACCCCCATCGT
>JBJMMB010000249.1:0-2473 GCA_045805005.1 Chloroflexia bacterium | reverse complement strand
GCATGAGGGAGTAGACCACCAGCGGGTCTATGTTTCGTGTGGCGGCCTCCTGCAGCACCAGAGGGGCGTAGGGGGTGGGGTAGATGGTCTTGAGGAGGAGTTTCGGGCGCTTGAGGGGGTCGCGCCCGGCGTCCATCGAGGCCAGCGTTTCGGCGGCGGTCATAGCGGTGCGTGGGGACGCGTGGTAGCGCAAGTAGAGGACCACCTGAGCCAGGCCGAGGACGTCACCCTCGCTTTTCATGCGCTCGGCCAGGGCCTTGAAGGCTGTGTAGGCTTCGTCCTCGTAGTCAAGGGTGAGGAGGGCCACCGCGCGTTGGACTTCGGGGTCCTTGACAATGCGTGGGTCAGGACTGAGGACTGAGGACTGAGGACTGAGTGTTGGCGGAGACGTGGTTTGGGTGTTCGAGATGGAGGGTCGGAGGGTGGCGGCCCAGGTGAGAAGGGCCTGGCGGTCGGAGGCTTCCTGGTCGTACCGGATGCCGAGGGATTGGGAGAGCACGGCACTTTCGGTGAAGGTAGGGGCGACGGGGCCACCGTCGGGCTCGCCGGCGAGGAGGGAGCGGGCGCGGAAGTCGAGGTAGGACGCGGGGGAGAGGGTGGCGACCTGCTGTATGGTACCCTTCCAGGCCGGGTTTGCCTGGCTTTTCTGGATCTTGGCGTTCCAGAAGTCGGCCTCGGCCTTGAGGGTGGGCGATAACTCGGGGCGCTGAAGGAGCGGGCTGAGGAGGCTGGTGGCGGTGTCGCGCTCCTCGAGGCGGTAGGCGAGCACGGCTCCGCGGGTGCGCGCCAGGTCGGTCTGGGGCGAGGCGGGGTATTTCTCGACGGCTTGCTTATAGGTGCCCAGGGCCGCGTCCCAGGCGGACTGCTCTCGAAGGGCGTCGGCTGCCCGGCGCATGGCCTCCGGGGCTTCGGGGGCGGTGGGGTAGGTCTGGACGGTGGCCGTGTACCAGTTGTAGGCGGAGGAGTAATCGCCCGAGGCGGCGAACGACCTGCCGGTGAGGAGGGAGGCGGCCGGGCGCTCGGGCGCGTTGGGCTGGGTGTTGCGCAGGATGTCCATGTAGGATATGGCGTCGCTGTACGCTCCCGCGTCGAAGGCGATCCGCGCGGCGAGCATGGGCGCTATGGTGCCGCTGACCACCGCTTGCTTGTCGATGGAGAGCAGGTCGTTGAGGGCTGCATTGAGGCCCTTTTTGTAGGTGCTGCCTCCCTGTATGTAATCGACAAGGCGCTTGCGGGCCGCGGTGGTGTCGCCAGCGAGGCGCACTTGCTGGGCGGCGAGAGCTTCGGCGGCCTCCCCGTTATCGTCCAGAGTGGGGCGGGAGCGCTTCTTGCGCTCGGCAGCCAGCTGGTCGTACACTTTGGCGGCCTCGGCGTGCTCGCCCTCGCGGGAGAGGGTGAGGGCCAGCCCCGCGAGGGCGTCGCGGAGGTCGGCGTCCTGGGCCTTGCGGTCGATGACGGCTTTGTACATTTTCTCCGCTTCTTTGTCGTCCCACTGGAGGCCGGCGCGCAGCAGCCTTGCCACGTCGCCCGCGGGGCCGCTGCGGTTGATGTACTCGTTGTACTCCGGCCCGGCCAGGATGCCGAGCTGATCGTTCTTATAGAGTTGGCCCATCTGGAAGAAGGCACGGGCGGACCTGGGGTCGTCGCGCAGGAAACTGAACAGGGAGTAGGACTTTATGGCCTGGGCGGTCTGGCCGGCGGCGGCGTAGGCGGAAGCCAATCCCCAGAGGGCGTCGTGGGACACGGTGAGGTCTGGGTTGCCGACGAGAGCGGAGTACTGGGCGATGGCGGCGGTATAACGACCCTCCTCCTGGGCGCGGCGGGCCTCACGCATCTCGGGGCTCCAGCGCAGCGATTCGGGGGCGTAAGCCATGTCACCGAGCGTATCCTTAACGGCGACTGGGGAGTAGCGCTCGGGGATCGGAGTTTCGGAGTTGATGAGGCGGACGGCGTCCCTGGGGATGATGTCGGGTGGGGTGGAGGGCTGGGCCCCAGGGCGGGTGAGGAGCCACCAGGTGGAGAGGCCGACCAGTGCCAGGCAGAACAGGACCAGGAGCCCCAGGGGCAACAGCCGGGAGCGCTTGCGGGGCGGGGGTGTGAGCTGCTGGGGAGGGTGGGCAGGCTCGCCTGGCGGGCTCTGAGGAGCCGGTGACTCAGCATCCGCGAGTCTGGCTTTGGCCGGGGGCAGGGTATCGGGCTGGCTTGAGGAATCCATGAGGCGTTTCTATGAGCACTTGCGGTGCCATTAGATTCTAACCGATTTTACCGATCTGTGCGGGGCGATTCGCGAAAAGTGTCGGGTTTTGTCGGGTTTAGTACCTGGCTCTTCGCAAAAGTGTCCGGATGTGTCCGGTGGGGTGGATGTGGTGAGGTTGCATGGGTGGGTGCTCCATTGGTGGTTGTGTGGGCGGGTTTTTCGGAAAAGTGTCGGGTTTTGTCGGGTTTTGTCGGGTTTTGTCGGGTTGGGGAAGGG
>JBJMMB010000248.1:0-16677 GCA_045805005.1 Chloroflexia bacterium | reverse complement strand
CTCTTGGCATCACCCTTGATTGCCACGGGTTGTCCTGCTGGACCTCCTATTACCATCCTGAGCGGTGCACATGTGGGCGTCCTCGTGGGCGTCAGTGTCGTACCGGTCGTGGGCGTAACAGTGGTACTGCCGCAACTGCCGCTACCGGCGATGCGCAGGCCCCAGCCGTTGAGGGTGCCCACGTCAATCGTCGCGTTGTCGCTCACTGTGAGCACCCAGCGCCCATCCGCGTTGTGCCCATCAAGGGCTGATAGCGGGTTCACCGGCCGGTAGGAGGCCCCTGCCGCAGGCGGGCAGGCGGGGGGTCCGCTGGCCTCGTCATCGAAGGTCACACCGGGTATGTTGTCCTCGCCAGCACACGTGCGGTTCCACACTATCACGCTTGTGTTGTCGGGTGCGGTGATGGTGATTATTAGGTCGTTGATGTAGGTGTGTGTGATGTTCAGGTTATACAGGTCCAGATCCGAAATCGCGCCCACGCCCGCCACTTGCAGCGTCGAGGTTATGGTGCAGTTGTCGCAGATCGTCTTGGGCACGTCCGTGCTCGTGAAAATTTGCACGCCGCAGGCGGTCGGCACGGGTGTGGGCGTGTTGGTTCGGGTTGCCGTATTGGTAACCGTGCGGGTGGGGGTGTTGGTGGGAGGAGTACCCGTGGCTGTGGGGGTGGGTGTGCCCTGCACCGGCACATGCGGGTCGGTGTACGGGTCGCCGCTCGCGCTGCTGCGAGAGTCATACCACATCCCCAGCACCAGGTCGTTAGCGGCTGCCAACCCGTGATAGTCGCCGATGAAGGTCGAAGGCTGGGTAGCCACGTCGGCCACAGGGCTCTCGTTCCAGGTGTTGCCCTCATCTGTGGAGAAGGCCTGGTACCACTTGCTCGTGAAGTTGTTCGCGTCCTCGCGTCGGTCGTTCCAGCCGGCCCAAACTGTGCCGTTGGGGGCCACGTCCATCCAGGGGAAGTACTGGTCCTTGCCCTGCGCGTCGGTGTTGACCTTCAGTGGTGCCGAGAAGGTAGCGCCGCCATCCGTCGACTTGCGGAACAGTGTATCGCTGTGGAAGCCGACAGAGCCCGAGCAGGTGTAAGCCGAGTCGAGTTCGCCACCCGAATAGAGCATGTAGACATGGTTCGGGTTGGTGGGGCTCACGCCTATGATGGGGTGACTGCGAGAGCGGAAGCTCCCGCCGCCCGAGTTGATGCAGAAGATACCGCGCCCTACCTGTGCCGAGGTGCAGGCCCCGCCCTGCACGATGTCCAGCGTCGTCCAGGTGAAGGTAGCCCCACCGTCGGTCGACTTGGCGAGCACGTTCTGCACGCCTGCCGCGCAGCCCGTGCCGGAGTTCAGGTACTGCTGGTAGCCGACGTACAGGGTGCCATCGGAAGCCACCTGCGGCTGGCTCGACTGCTCGTAGCCGGCCGCCGGGGCCACGTTGCCCACGAAGAACGACGTGCCCCAGGTAGCTCCGCCGTCGGTCGACTTGTATCCTTTTATGCGGTTGGTGAAGCCGGTGCCGCTGAGGTCGCTGAACGTGGTGTACACGGTGCCCCTGCGAGGACTGGTGGCCCCGTTGTCCACCGCGAGGTTGTTGCGGTCGGGCTCCGGCATCGAAACGCGGGGGCTCCAGGTCACGCCGTTATCGGTCGATTTGATCACGTACTGGGCGGATGCGGAGCTGGACAGGATGCCCACGTAGGCCGTGCCGTCGGAGGCGTACACAACCGCCGGATCGCAGCAGGCCGAGATGCCGATGGGCGCGTCGATGGCGGCCCATGTTTGGCCACTGTCGCTTGTGCGATAGATACCCACGCCCGCCGTCCGGCCGTCATTGGAGGTGCCGATAGCGAAGTGGGAATCGGTGGGGTTGATCTCGATCTGGAACTCGTTCTGGCTGCCGGCGAAACTGGCGTTGGACATGCGGACATCCGGGCCGTACAAGGGGGCAAACGGGCCGGACGGTCTAGGGTTATTGTTGGCCCCGGACGAGATATCCTCGCCCGCCAGCCAGCGCTCGTAGAGAGCCGTGTACAGGTTGTCGTACTTGCCGTGGTTGACCCTCATGTCCTCAGGCATGTTCCTCAGGACGTCGGGCATCGGCACCCTCGGCCCGCTCGCGGCCATGGGTGCCGATGCCTGCGTTGCCGGTTGCGCGCCGAACGCCAGGCCAGACACCACGAGGGCAGATGCCAAAAGCACCGCCACTATATACAGGTTGCGCCGTGACAATGGTTGCCTCCTTCGTTGACTATCCGATTGTTGCAGGAAAATACAAGTAGCCCCAACCCGGTGCGCCACCGGGCTCCCCGACTTGCAAGCAGACATAGACCCCCGATGCTACTATGCCCGCACAGTGAGGTATGGAGATAATATCACCCCGCCCATAGCTATGTCAACTGTTGGCCCCGCTCGCTTGCATAAATTGTCAGAATACTAATTGGTAACTTACCACTGACCCACGAGCGGAGATGGAGCGAAGCGTAGTCCTGCTCGTGACCGCTCGGTAGCTCATGCTTGCTGCCAGGTGGTATAATAAGCTCTGTAAGCGCCTCGCAGGGGGTGATGGCGATGCGGCGAAAGGAGAAAAGCTGTGAGTTTGGGTCCACCCGAGTTGATTTTGATTTTGTTGATAGTGCTGGTACTGTTCGGCGCCGGCAAGCTCCCCCAGGTCTTCGGGTCTCTTGGCCGCGGTATCAAGGAGTTTCGGGAGGCCGCCGAGGGCAAGGAGACCCCTTCTGCTCCCGGCAGTACCCCCGGCAGCCCCGTTCCACCGGCCGTCAACCCGCCTGCAGAGACCCCCGTCACTCGTGAAACCACCGGTACGGGTAAGTAAACCGTCGTCTGCTGAATAACCAAAAGGCTCCAATAGGCACTCGGAGTGCCTATTGGAGCCTTTTGCTATCTCCCTGCTCCCGGCGCTGTGCCTGCTTCAGTACCGTGATCGCCGCTTCCAGCACCTGTTCGGGCGTGATGGCGCTGAGAGCGGGACAGGCGATCGCGTTCCACCACTGGAGGAGGGTGATCCCGCCCACCAGAGTGAACCTGCATGCGCAGGGCAGGCTGGGGCGCACCACCATATACTCAACCCCCTCCCGGCCCTCCGGCACCCAGGGCCGGTAGCTCTGGGGGTCGGTGATGCCATAGATACCCACCACGGGCGTACCTGCGGCCGCGGCTATGTGCAGCGGGCTCGAGTCGTTGCCTATGAACAACGCGCAGCGCGCGGCCAGCGCCGCGGTCTCCCCCAGCGTGGTCTGCCCGGTGGCGTTTATGATGTGCGCGGTGCTTTGCGCCATGATCTGCGCGGCCAGCGGCGCATCGTCCTTGCCCCCCATGAGCATGATCCGCGCCCCGCACCGCTCCGAAACGCCGTTTGCCACCTGCGCGAACCCATCCATACTCCAGCGCTTGCGCCCCCACAAGCCCTCCCCGCCTGGGTGTACGCCCACCAGCAGCTCGTCCGGTCCCACGTCGTACTTGTCCAGCCACGTTTGAGCACGGGCTTGCTCACTCGCGCTCGGTTCGACGTACAGTTTCAAGTCCTCCACCGGTATGCCCAGCCTGCGCACCACGTCGGCGTAGTGCTCCACCGCATGCTTTCGCCGCCACTTTTTGCCCGCCCATGGTAGTACCCACCACAGCGCCGGCAACTCCATCTCGGTGCGCCTGGGGATGCCGCTCAGCCTGGTCACCCATGATATATAGTTGCAGAACTCCACCGCCAGGTCGAACTGCCTCCGCCTCAACCCCCAGAAGAGCCTCGCCACGGCAATGAACCCCGGCCATGTTTGCCGGGTAGGCCAGTATATGAAATCGTCAATGTCACGGTTGTTCTCCAGGATTCCGACATTGGTGGGGTAAACCAGAGCGGTAATATGCGCGTCGGGGTAGCGCTTCCGCAGGGCTCGCACCGCGGGCGTAGCAAACAGAGTATCCCCTATGGGCAGCAACATCAGCAGCAGAATACGCATGGTAAACGGGACTAATCATACCCGATTAAGAAGAAAAGCGCACAGCAGGGGTGAGGAAGGCCTCACCCCTGCTGTGCGCTTTTCTTCTTATGCTAAAGCTACTTGTCTTCCCTGAAGAACTCGATAACGTCCTCGCGCTCGGCCTCGGTGGTCATTACCTCCACGAAGGAGAGGCGATGCCAGGGGAATATGAACGACTTCGCGCCGGTCGTAACGTAAGGGATGCCCTTGCCGTCCCGGCGTCGCGGGTTGAAGAACTCCAGGAACTGGTCCGTAGGCTTCGGCATCTCCTCTACCTCCGCCAATATCGGGTCTTCCCCAGCCACGTGAATTATGACCACTTTCGCCATTCTTGTTTACTCCGATTTTGGGTGTTGGGTGGTGACGGTCGTAGGCAGCCGCCCAGCACCCAACTATGAAGCGATTGCGTACAGTTTGCGGTCGAGCGACCCCACGTATACGATGCCGTCTTCCACGGCCGGGGAGGATACGACCGGGCCCCTGGTCTTATAGCGCCATTTTAGCTCACCCGAGCTGGCGTCGAGGCAGTAGACGTAGTTGTTCGCGGCCCCGAAGTAGACGCCGTCGGTAGCTAGCGATATGCGGGGCGATGAGGTGATCTGGCTTCCGGTGTCGAAGCTCCATATTTGCCGGCCTGTCGGCGCGTCTAGGGCGTACATATGGCCATCAGCCGAGCCGATCATCACACGTCCTCCCAGCACCGTGGGTGACGAAGAGACAGAGTGCTGGCATTCGAACCGCCACGATGTGAAGCCCGTCTCGATGTCGGCTGCATACACGTAGTTGTCCATCGAGCCTACTATGACAGTGTTGCCCACGACCAGCGGAGTGCTCACGATGGCTCCCAGCGTGTGCAGCTTCCACTTTAGCGTGCCCGCCATAGTGTCCAGAGCGTAAAGGTTGCCGTCGCTGGAGCCAACAACTACCAGCCCCTGCGCGAACGCGGCCGACGACCGCACGAAGTTCCAGGTGCGGTACTTCCAGACCAATTGCCCGGTGTCGGCGTGCACGCAGTAAAGATGCTGGTCGTCCGAGCCAACGTAGATCATGTCCTTATAGTACCGGGGTGATGAGCGTATAGCCATTCCCGTGCGGTAGCTCCATTCCTGCGTGCCGCGCCTGGCATCGAAGGCGTACACGTAGTTGTCTTCCGAGCCAACCACCACCAGGTCGCCCGCAAGGATCGGTGAGGAGCAGATACCCGCCTTCGTGGGAACCTTCCATAGGAAGTCCCCGCTCTTGGCGTTGAGCGCGTACAGGTTGCTGTCGTAGGCCCCGAAGAAGACCACCCCCCGCTGCACCTGGGGCGATGAGCGTATTTCGTCGTCGGCGGTGAAAGTCCACAGCACCTGCGCCCCGCCCTCTCCGATCTGCACCGGCTGGGGCGCGTTCAGGTTGGGCCCGTGCATCACAGGCACCATGGAGTCGAGCACACCGCTGGGCATGCTGCTCGTCGGTATATTGCTCGTGCCGTCCGGCCCGACGGCATTGGGGGCTGCTCCCGACATCCTGGGCACCGTGGGCATTGTCAGCAGCGATGACTCGTCTGCCATCAAAGGGTCTGACTGGCGCCGCTTTTTGATTTCCTTGTCGAACGTCCTGGTTTGCATCAGAGCCTGGCGGAAAGCTTGTGCGCTGGGCCAGCGGCGGTCGATGTCGTACTCGACTGCTTGCAGTATGATTGTCTCCAGGTACTCGGTGACGCGAGGGTTGAACTTGCGGATGGAGCGCTCGTGGAAGGTGAAGGGGGTTTGGGTGCGCGGGTCGGAATTGGTGAGCAAGTGGTGCATCGTCGCGCCCAGGGCGTAGACATCGCCCCGCAATTCGGCCAGGCCGCGGTACTGCTCGGGTGGCGCGTAACCTTCGGTGCCTATCATCGTGCCCCGCTTGTCGGACTGGAAGACCTTGGCGATGCCGAAGTCGATGAGGGTGACTTTGTTGCCGCCCGTGACTATGATGTTGGAGGGCTTGAGGTCGCGGAAAATGATAGGCTGGGGCTGGTGGCCATGTAGGTATTCGAGCACATCGCAGATTTGCACGGCCCAGGTGACTACGTCCTCCTCCATCATCGGTCCGCCCCTGTTCTCCAATTGCGTTTCCAGGTCTTTGCCATCGATGTATTCGAGGACCAGGTAGACACGGCCGTTAGAGGAAAAGAAGTCGTAAATCTTCGGTATTCCGGGGTGCGATAGGGTGGCGAGGAGGGAGGCCTCCCGCTCGAAGTTGGCGAGGCGCAACTGCCCGGTTCGCGGGTCGGGCGATGTGTCCGGCATCTCCTTGATTGCGCAGAAGCGCGCTACGGTGGAGAATCGCAGGTCGCGGGCCCTGTAGACGATACTCATGCCGCCTATGCCAAGGACCTGCTCTATATCGTAGCGTCCCTGTAAGACCGTGTTTCGTGGGAGAGGCGCGGTGCCATTGGCTAGCACCACCTCCGTGGCGCGCCCATCCGCGCCGGGTTCGGGCGGAAGAGCGGCAGAGCCCCCGTTGTCCGCACTGCCGGGGGATGTTGACTGGCCGGGCTCAAGCGTGGGGGGATTGGCGGCCATACGTTTGATCAGGGACATAGCGCTTACTCCAGACTATAGATGACAGGTCTACCCCCGATTATAAGGGGAGGAGTATGCGCTAACAATAGCCCTAATTTCCCACTCTACTGGGTATTTTGGATTGCACTAGGGTCAGGGATCGCGGATCCTGACCCCTGACCCTTGATCCCTACTTAGAGCCCATGGCGTCGAGCTTGTCCTTGATGGCCTTCTGCAGGTTGATGTCCTTGGTCAGGTCGTATGCCTTTTCGTAATCGGCGGTGGCGGCCTGCTTATCGCCGCGCTCCTCGAGTATCTCGCCGCGGCGGAAGTATCCTTTCGCATAGTCGGGCTGGAGCTTGATAACCTCCTCGTAGTCGGCCAGGGCCTTATCGGAGTCGCCTTTGTTCCTATAGGCGCTGGCGCGGGCGGCGTAGGCCCACGGTAAATCGGGCTTGTACTTGATGGCCCGGTTCGCATCCTCGATGGCCTTGTCGTACTCCTTTATCTCTATGTATGCGCTCGCACGGTCGGAGTAAGCGGGGGCCAGGTCCGGTTGCAGCTTTATGGCCTCCGTATAGTCGGCGATGGCCTCGTTGAACTCATTGTTCTCGAAGTGGGTGTTACCGCTGTCCAGTCGCCCCTCTGCCGTGGTAATGTCGGGGGTCTTTGTGGGTCCTTTCGTAGCAACTTCCACCTGCCCACCCGTCTGCTGTGGCGCAGTGTTCCCCGCCACCGGCGTGTTCGCGGGCGTCTGTGGGTTATCGCAAGCCGCCAACACTAAAACCAACATCACGGCGGGCAGCAACAAACGCTGAACAGCATGCCCATATTCCTTCAACATGAAAACCAGTCCCTTCTCCTATTGCCCATTTCCTGCGTCCGACGGCCAGGCGGTAGAAGCCTCTACACTTCTCTCCTACGCAATCCGTAAAGGCGGCGGGCGAACCGCAGTCAGAGAAAGCATACGCCCTCCCTGGCATCTCACGATCTAATAAATGTATACCGCAGCCGGTAGGCCGGAGTCAATGGAATCCTGAAACCTGCCTGCCTGCCACAAGCGTAATCACTGCCCGGTTCCGCAAACCATGCTCGCCTACCGCCATTACGCTTTACGTTTTACGTTTTACGATTCCTTCCCAGCCACGCCTCCAACCTTTCCCACTCCCATGTGGTGATGATGCTTTCCGCAGTGGCCCAGCCTCGGCGGGCGATATGCACGCCGTACTCTATCAACTCGAAGTTGTCGTGGTGATGAGCGTCGGTGTCCACCGAAAGGACGCAGCCCACCTCTACGGCGTCTTTGACGTACTGGTCGTCCAGGTCGAGGCGGTCGGGGGCCGAGTTTATCTCCAGGGCCGTGCCGGTTTTGGTCGCCTCGCGGATCACGGCGCTTACGTCCATGGCCGACGGCTCACGCTGGTTGATGATGCGCCCGGTGGGGTGGCCCAATATGTCCACGTGCGGGTTCCTCAGGGCATTCAGGGCTCGCCGCGTGACCTCCTCGCCCGGCTGCCGCAGGCCGCTGTGGATCGAGGCCACCACTACGTCCAGCCACTCCAGCACTTCGTCCGGGAAGTCCAGGCTTCCGTCCAGCTTGATCTCCACCTCGCTGCCGTGCAGCAGTCGTATACCGTCCCCCACGGCTCGCTGGGCCTCCTTTATCTCCTCACGCTGGGTGTGCAGCCTGTCCACGTCCAGGCCCCTGGCGATAGTGAGGCCCTGGCTGTGGTCGGTAATGGCCAGATATTTATATCCCCTCGCTTTGGCGGCTTGCGCCATGTCCAGTATGCTCTCCGCGCCGTCGCTCCATGTCGAGTGGCAGTGGAGGTCGCCCTTGATGTCCAATCCCTCCACCAGCTTGGGCAGCCTATTCTTCTCGGACGCATCTATCTCCCCACGGTCTTCGCGCAGTTCGGGCGGTATCCACCGCAGGCCGAGCGTTTCGTAGATGTCCTTCTCTTCGTTGATGGTAATTTCTTCACCATTGTCTCGGTGCATGCCGTACTCGTTGAGCTTGTAGCCCATCTTGATGGCCCGGTCCCGCAGCTTGATGAGGTGGGCGCGCGAGCCGCTGAAGTGGTGCAGCAGCGAGGCATAGTATTGGGGCTCCATCACGTAGAGGTCCACCTGCAAGCCATTGTGGAGCCGCACCGTAGCTTTCGTGGTCCCCTGGGAGTCCACCTCGCCCACCATCGGCAGGGACACGAAGCGGTCGATCACCTGCAACGGGTCCGAGGCCGTGGCCATGAGGTCTATATCGCCCACCGTGGGCCTCCACCTGCGGATCGACCCCGCGGCCTCGATCTTGTTGAGGCCGGGGCAGTCCCTCTTGAGCAAGCTGATGATTTGCCTGGCTACGGGTAGGGCCGTGCCCAACAGGTCTCGCCTTTCCGCGCTCCGCTTCTGGATCGTTTCGATCCCCTCTCGGATCAACTCTATGGTGCGCGGCCCGAACCCCGGCATAGTGCTGAGCCGCCCATCGTCCAGGGCCTTCTGCAGGTCGGCCATACCCTGTATGCCCAGGGTCTGGTAGAGTTGCATGGCCGTCTTCGGGCCTACGTGGGGTATCTCCGTGATGCTTATTAGCGAAGGTGGGATCTCTTCCAGCAGCCGCTCGTAGAAGCGCAGGTGACCGGTAGTCATCAACTCGCCCACCTTATCCGTGATGGCCTTGCCCACGCCCGGCAGATCGTCTACCCTCCCCTCGCGCCATACCTCCTTCAGGTCCTCGTGGAGGTTGGCGAAGGTAGAAGCCGCCGTCCTGTAGGCCCTCACCTTGAACGGGGACTCCCCCTTGAGTTCCAGCATCGCCCCGATCTCGTTAAATATCCGGGCGAAAGTAGAGTTGGTAAATTTGGCGGCTTCCGGCGCTTCGCTAGGCATCGTTCATCCCTTCCCGAGCGTCCCGTTTGGGGAACTATTGGCTTTGATTCGAACTTAATCCTGTTCAGAATTCAAAATCCGCACGGCCGCCGCGCCCGGGTCGCTTTTGCCCGCCATGATATCGTCCAGCATGCGGTCGAGCGCGTGGTTGTTATCGAGGTCTCTGGTGAGCCGATGGAGGATGAGATCGCGGGCTCGCTCCAGCACCTCGGCCTTGAGCCGCGCTCGCCGGTCGGCCTGCAAGCGCCCACTCTCATCCAGGTAGGCGCGGTGCTTCTGTATCGCTTCGGCTAGCTCCCCAATGCCGGTGCCCTCAACGGCCACGGTCTTGACGATGGGGGGTATCCAGGCGTTTTCGGCATGGGGGAGCAGGCGCATGACGGTCTTGATCTGGTTCGCCAGGCGGTCGGCTCCCTCGCGGTCTGCCTTGTTTATGGCCAGCACGTCGGCAATCTCGAGAACGCCCGCTTTGAGGGCTTGAACATCGTCCCCCATCCCCGGCACTTCAACCAGCACCGTCGTATCGGCAAGCCCCGCGATAGCTACCTCGTCCTGGCCTACGCCCACCGTCTCAATGATGACCACGTCGCGCCCATAGGCGTCCATCACCCGCCCCACATCGGCGGTCGCCGCGGCCAACCCGCCCAACTGGCCCCTGGAGGCCATCGAGCGCACGAATACACCCGAATCCTGGTAGAACTCCAACATCCTGATGCGGTCGCCCAGGATAGCCCCGCCACTGATAGCCGAGGTGGGGTCCACGGCGATAACGCCCACCGTATTGCCCGCGGCGCGATAGTGCTTGATAAGCTGGTTGACCAGGGTCGATTTCCCCGCCCCCGGCGGCCCTGTCACCCCGACGACGTATGACCTGCCTGTATGCGACGCTATAAGGCTCATCGCCTCGGCATAACTATCTCGTCGGTTCTCGGCAATACTCATCAACCGGGACGCCGCCGCCCGGTCCCCCTCCAACAGCCTCGTAACCAACCTCTCCGCAACCGATTCCGCCGTCGCCTCCTGGGCCAAAGCCTTATCTCCCTAAAACGTAAAACGTGATGGTGGTAGGCATACCTGGTCAGTCGTCCCTAACCAGGCTCGCCCCAACGCATTACGTCTTACGTTTTACGCACATGCTCCCGCACAAACCTGACCGTGTCGTCCATGGGCGTGCCGGGGCCGAAGACGCCTGCGATGCCCATCTGTTTGATGGCGGGGATATCGTCATCGGGTATGATGCCCCCTGCATAGACCAGCACGTCGTCAAGGCCCCGCTTGCGCATCTCGTCCATGACCCTCGGAAAGAGAGCCATGTGCGCTCCCGATAGGATGGAGAGCCCCACGGCGTCCACGTCTTCCTGTAGGGCGGCCTCAGCTATCATCTCGGGCGTCTGGTGGAGGCCCGTGTAGATAACCTCCATGCCGGCGTCGCGCAATGCCCTCGCGATGATCTTGGCCCCGCGGTCGTGCCCATCAAGCCCCGGTTTGGCGATGAGCACCCGTATTTTCCGAGCCTCCACACCGGTATCAGACGGCGACTGTGCCACCATATTAGCCTCCTGTGCTGAGAGTATACCTCGGGTCCATATTACCCTAACGGGGTCCTAAGTGCCAAGTATCGTGGCGTCGGGGTTTACAGGGCCGCGCCCCTATCCTGGGTCTTGTCGGTGTCCCCAATTCCTCCCATTCCCCAGCTATCAATAGGGGTGCAGGGTCCTCCCTGCCGGGGGTTTGGGGGTGACCCCAACTCACCTTTATTGCCCAACAAGAAGGGGTGCACGTCTCCCCCTGCCGGGGGTTCGGGGTGTCCCCCAAGTCTTCACCTACTCCCTATGTTACCAAGGGGTGCACGGGTCTCCCTGCCGGGGGGTTGGGGGTGTCCCCCAAGTATTCCCCTTTCCCAAAGGGGTGCAGGGCTCCCCCTGCTGGGGCTTGGGGTGTCCCCAACTTCCATTATTAATTTCTCCTTTGGGGAGCAGGGGCGAGCCCCCAATTAAGCGCAGCGCCGGCGCTCACACCGTTTGCGGCTCTGAGGCGTAGCCGAGCAGGCGCTCTGCGGCGTGGCGGGCTTCCTCCGGCGACCGGGTTTTTGTGTCGGCGCGGGCCGCCATGCGGGCGAGGGCATCAAGGTAGCGGTTCAATTTGATGAGGGCTTGCTGCGCTTCGGGGTAGGTGGGGTGGAGGTTCTTGATGTCGAATATACGCGCTATCACGTCGACCACATGCCGGAAGTACTCAGCTATCCCGTAGTTGGCCCCCTCCGAGATTATGCGCTGGCGCTCCCCAAAATCGGGCATAAGGTAGCCCGGCATCTCGAAGTTCATCAATATGTCGCAAATCGGCCACACGTAATTGTGGTCCAACTCGAGGTGAGCCTTGACCGCTTCCCGGTAGAAAGTATAGTGGAGCGTTTCGTCCTTGGCCACGGTGCGCAGAATGTTGGCCAGCAGCGGGTCCTCCTCGTCGGCCTTCCGCGCCACGTTAACATAAAACGCCTGCGTCGACAGCTCCTGAATGGTCGTGTACACCATGCCTTGGAGGGGGGTCGCCTCGCCCGGCGTCCAGGCGTTGCGGACCACCGTCTTGCGCAGGCGGTGCAGCCTGTCGGGGTCGCTATTGCGGGTTACCAGCAGGTAGGTCTCCAGGATGTTGGAATGCTGGTCCTCCTCGCTCGTCCAGGTCCGCACGAAGTCCTGCAGCACCTCCAGGGAGCCGACGAAGATATTGGTCAGCCCCGTCGTAAACCAGGGGAGGTTTATCTCCGTGAGCAGGGCCGTCTCCACTGCCACAGCAAGCTCGGGGGAGATGGTGGCCTGGGAGGGGTGCCAGGGGTCGGTGGTGAAGTTGCGTCCCCGCTCCCAAGGGATAAGCGCGTGGTAACTCCAGTCGATCCTGGCCGTGCGCTCCAGGTGCGTAGCGTAAAGCTCCTTAAGCTTCTTTTCCAGGCGCTGGTCAACCGCCTTCAGTTTACTCATAAATCACTACTCTCAGTTGGGTTGTTATTGCAAGATGTAAGTCAATCTCCGCGTTCAGCCGCGCTTTCAGATAAACCACAGCGGCCTCCCGCGACACAAGTATGTATTGTACTATAGTGCTGTGCTGTTTCGCCAGTTGCCGGGAGCCAGCCTGAATACAGAACATTTATGGATGCTTGCTTTCGTGGGATTATACGTTTGCGTCTTGTCAACAAGGCAACAAAGACCACAATTGCCGTTTGTGGCAATTCTAGGGGCAACAACTGCCGTTTTCTCTGTAGAACGGCAATTGTTATCCCTAGAATTGCCCTTGCGAGGAATGGCGCTACTTCCACCGCAGTACGCAAAAGGCGATCCGGAGATCGCCCTTTGGATAGAGGATATAGTTGCCCCTCACCCACCCTCACCGATTTGGCGGGCCAGCACGCGGTAGTTACTTTTACGTTACGATGTACGGTTGTTAGCTTACTGGGCCTGATTTGTTACTGGCGGGCACTTGCCCCACATGCCCTGTGGATGGAGGGTAGCTTACCCAGTCCTACCCGCGGGTTGTGCTCGCTCCCACTAAACCGGCTACCAACTACATCTTATTCTATCAAATCCACATTCCAGTTAGCCGCCTGTATCTTCGAGTCCAGTTCCCGGTGTTCCCTGGAAAGCTCGTCGACTATCTTCTGTATCTCAGCCACGTTTACCGTGCTGAAGAACTTTACCTCCGACTTGCTGTAGCGGTTCTGCACAACGTAAGCAGCCTGCGCCAGATCGCTGTATGCTCCTCGCTTCAGGATAATCACATCTCTGGTTGCCAGGGCGTCAGACAAAGTTGAGCCCTCTTCAAACCGAGTTGCTACGTTTGTCCTATTGATCTTCTTGATGAGTTCCAGCAACTCGTTCGACACCTGTTCCAGCTCTCGGAGCAGATCGTCAGGGTCTTCGGGCGGCCGTTCTCCCTCCTGGATCTTCGCACTCAACTCAAGCCTGTTTTTCAACTGCTCGATCCTCTTCTGGCGATCTGCTCGAAGGATCAGCGCTTCGGCAAGTTTCATCTACATCACCTTCACACCACGTTGCTGAACTCCTGCACCCCGAACACAGTCTTCAACAGGTTGGTGATCTCCCCCAGCGTGGCGTAGGCGTGGGCCGCCTCTATGAGCGCGGGCATGATGTTGTCAGACGACTCAGCCACCAGGCGCACGTGATCCAGCGCGGCTTGCCCGCGGTCAGAGTCGCGGGTGGCGCGCAGGCGGGCCAGCTTCTCGCGCTGCTTCTCCTCGCCCCGCGGGTCCATCTCCAGGATGGGGATCTCGATGGGTTCGTCAGTGATGTACCTGTTCACGCCCACCATCGTCTTGCGCCCCTCGTCCACCTCCTGCTGGTACCAGTAAGAGGCACGGGCGATCTCCCCCTGGAAGAAGTGTGCCTTGATGGCCGGGATGACCCCGCCGAACTCCTCTATTCGGTCGAAATACTCGTAAGCCTCATCCTCCAGCTTGTTCGTCAGGGCCTCTACGAAATACGAGCCGCCCAGCGGGTCCACTGTGTTGGTCACTCCCGACTCTTCGGCGATGACCTGCTGCGTGCGCAAGGCGATGCGCACCGCCTTGTCGGAGGGCAGCGCCAGGGCCTCGTCCATCGAGTTGGTGTGCAGCGATTGGGTGCCCCCCAGCACGCCGGCTAGCGCCTGGATGGTGGTGCGCACGATGTTGATCTCCGGCTGTTGGGCCGTCAGCGAGCAGCCCGCCGTCTGCGTGTGGAAGCGCAGCCACAGCGACCTGGCGTTCTTCGCCCCGAAGCGCTCCTTGAGCTCTCGCGCCCATATGCGCCGGGCCGCGCGGTACTTGGCTATCTCCTCGAAGAAATCGTTGTGCGCATTGAAGAAAAACGACAGCCTGGGGGCAAAATCGTCCACGTCCAGCCCCCGGTCCACGCACCATTGCACGTAGGTGAGCCCGTCGGCCAGCGTGAAGGCCAACTCCTGCGCCGCGGTGGACCCCGCCTCGCGTATGTGATAGCCCGATATGCTCACCGGGTTCCACTTGGGCATCTCCCTGGCCGCGAACTCGATGGTGTCCACCACCAGCCTCATCGAGGGCTCAGGGGGATAGATGAATGTGTTTTGCGCGATGTATTCCTTCAATATGTCATTCTGCGTGGTACCGCCGAGGGCGCTGCGCGGTATTCCCCTGTTCTCGGCAGCCGCGATGTAGAACGCCCAGACAACCGCGGCGGGGCCGTTGATCGTCATCGAGGTGGTGACCTGGTCTATCGGGATGTCCTTGAACAGCGTCTCCATGTCCTCCAGCGAGGATACGCCAACGCCCACCTTGCCGAACTCTCCGTAGGCCAGGGGGTCGTCCGAGTCGATGCCGTAGAGGGTGGGGAAGTCGAAGGCGGTGGACAGGCCCGTCTCTCCGTGGTCGAGCAGATACCTGAAGCGCTGGTTGGTCTCCTCAGCCGAGCCGAACCCCGCAAACATCCTCATGGTCCAGAAGCGCGAGCGGTACATGGTCGGATGGACGCCCCGCGTGAACGGGTACTCGCCAGGGAAGCCCAAGTCGCGCTCGTAATCCATGCCCGCCAGGTCGGCCGGGGTATAGATGCGCTCGATCGCTTCGCCCGATATAGTAGTGAACTTCTCCGGCTCGAAACGCTCCGGTAGCCTCGTGAGCGAGCCCGCTACGGTCTTCTCCTCCCAGTTCTTCCTTGCGGCGGCTATCTTCTGCTGCTCGGGGGTAGCCTGCCCGTTGCGCGGCCTGCGTCCCGCCCCATTGCGGTACTGCACCCCGCGGCTGCCGCTCTTGCCGCTCTGTGCCGCCTCGCCCGCCGGTCTCGACACTGTATCGACCATGTCTTATCACTCCTTTGTGAGTGGGGATAAACGTCTATTGTATCATTTATTAGCCATCCTGTATGGCTTATTATACACAACCCCCGGCCCTAATATCGCACCCAATCGTGCGGCAACCGCACGCGCTCCCTCGGCACCACCACCGTCTTCCCCCCGTTGCGGTCTATATCCTCACCATGCATGTAAGCCAGCTTGCCACAACCATCTAGCAAGTACTCGGCCCCCTTCATCACCAACTGCGCGTCATACCCCGCGATCCGCTTTCCCTGCCCCCTCAAAAACCCCCGCAATGTATCCCGTATCACCCCTGCGCTATCCCCCTTCCCCATCCCCTTCCCATGCACCACCTCGATCCCCAGCCCAGGCTGATTGACCACTATCCAGTTATACCGCCGGATGAACTTCTCCATCGCATCGGCCACCGTATACCCATGCAAATCCAGCCTCTCAACCTCCATACCCACTCCCAAACCTTTATCTACTTAGTGCTCCCTTGGTGCTTTTGGTGTCTTGGTGGTTCCGTCTCTAACTGCCTCGCGAGGAGTAGCCGGGTAAGCGTGTCCCGGCCTGCCTATTCAATAAGACCTTGGCGTCTTGGCGGTTTCTTAGGAACGCTTTAGCAGATTGGAAGCGATCACCATGCGCTGTATTTGCGAGGTGCCTTCGTAGATTTCGGTGATCTTGGCGTCGCGGAAGAAGCGCTCCACAGGGTATTCCTTGACGTACCCGTAGCCCCCGTGTATTTGGACAGCGGCCCAGGCGCTCTTCATGGCAAGCTCCGAGGCGAAGAGCTTGGCCATCGACGCCTCTTTGCTCACCCGCTTGCCCGCGTCCCGCATCGTGGCCGCCCGGTAGAGAAGTAGCCGGGCCGCACTCAGACCCGTGGCCATGTCCGCCAGCATGAATTGTATCGCCTGCTGGTCGGCTATCGGCCCGCCGAACTGTTCGCGCTGCACGCTGTACGCGGTCGCCTCGTCGAACGCCCGCTGGGCGATGCCCACACCTTGGGCCGCGATGCCGATGCGGCCTCCGTCGAGCAGCGACATGGCTATCTTGAAGCCCTCGTTCTCGGCCCCCAGCAGGTTCTCCGCAGGCACCTCGGCGTCCTCGAATATGAGTTGTGTGGTCTCTGAGGCCCTGATGCCCATCTTGTCCTCCGGCTTGCCCACGCTCAGGCGGGGGGTATCCTTCGGGCAGATAAACGCCGAGATGTTGCGCGATGCCCTGTCGGTGTTCCCCGTAACCGCGAATAGCAGGGCCACCTCACAGGAGGCCCCAGAGGTGATCCAGGTCTTGGTGCCGTTTATCACGTATACATCCCCGCGCCGCACCGCCGTGGCCCTCATTGCTGCCGGGTTCGACCCCGCATGCGCCTCGCTCAGCGCATACGCCCCGAGCCACTCGCCCGAGGCCAGCCTGGGCAGATACCGCCGCTTCTGCTCCTCCGTCCCGTAG
>JBJMMB010000247.1:0-25547 GCA_045805005.1 Chloroflexia bacterium | reverse complement strand
GTGTCGGCGCTGTTCGTGGCGCTTGTGGCTCTGTTGAGGTGGCCGGGAGGGCTGCGGGGGGTTGGATTGGTCCTTGTGGCCGTGTGGCTGGCCTGGGTTTCGGGGTATACGAAGTCGACGGCGCCCGCGGCGTCGGTGCCGCTGCTCGGGCTGGGGCTGCTGGTGTGGGGGATAGGGCGTATTGCGTATTACGTATTGCGTAGGGGAGGAAGGGTAGAGGGTACGCGCCCCAAGGTTAGCAGGAACGGAATACGCAATAGGCAATAAGTAATAGGGGTGGCCCTAGCTGGGGCGGTGCTTGTAGGGTTGGTGGCGGTCCCGCTGGTTGCCTACGAGCCCGAGGCGGCGGCAGCGGGTTGGCAGTACAGCTATTGGCCGGTGAAGCACGCGGCGCGGGTACGGACGGAAGGAGCGAAGGAGGGGTCGTATGTCCTCATGCTGCGGGCGCCGGGCGAGGGGGCGCAGGTCTCGGAGATGCTGCTGCGGCCTGCGGCACACCCCGCGATTGAACTGGACGTTTCGGCGTGGGCGAGGGCGACTCGGGCGGGCGGGGAGCGCGCAGCGGGAGAGGCCAAAGCGGAATTGAAGGTGATGGACGGTGAGCGCAGGGCGGCGGGGCGGGAGGCGGCCTTGCCTTCGTCGGGGGAGTGGGTACCGCTGACGGCTACGGTGCACCTGGTCGAGAGCGCCAACCAGGTGACGCTGTATATCTCGTCGCTTGCGGGGAATGTGGAGTTCGATGACGTGAGGGTGGAGGCGAAGGGGCGGGGGGGTTCGTGGGACGACCCGGTCTATGGGCTGCACCCATTGAACGGGTCGGCGGAGGTGGGGACGGTGGGGCTGAGGCCCTGGCTAGCCCGGCTGCTGCCAACCGAGGTGGCGCAGATCGCGGATGCGCTGGCGAACCCTCAACCTTTCGATAAGGCGACTCTGTGGCGCACATACGCGGATGGGGAGTACCGCTCGTTTTGGGGCTACTTCGGGTACCTGTCGGTGCCGCTGCCCGAGGCTTTGCTGGTTGTGCTGGGGATTGTTAGCGTGGTGGCGCTAGGTGGGCTTGTGTGGGCGGCGGTGCGCAGGGTGGGCAGGTGGTCGTGGCGCGAGTGGGCGGGGGTGATCAGTTTCGGGGCGCTGCTGGCCGCCGTATTGATAGGCTTCGCCAGGCAGATGGCGCTTTTCACTTTCTGGGGGATAGCGGCCTATCCGCAGGGGCGATACCTGTTTGTGATGGCAATACCGGTGGCATGGCTGCTGATTTCGGGCTTGTGGCTGGCGTGGGCTTCGGTGTTCCGAACCCGGGAGGGGAGTACGGGGGTGCAAGAGCGGGCCGGCTTTGGTGCGGGCAACTGGGGGGCGTGGTTGTGGGTAAACGCGCTGCTTCTGTTCGCTGGGTATTGCCTGCTGGGGTTGGTCGGGCCGTATTATTATGGTTTGTAAAGCCAGGAGCGTGTGAGATGAGCGCTGACTTGGAGGCAAACCAGCCTGTGCCGCTTGAGGGATATGTCCCCGTTGGAAATGCCGAGTTGTATTATCGTGAGGTGGGCCAGGGGCAGCCGATTATTGTCCTGCATGGCGGGCCGGATTTTGACCACAGCTATTTGCTCCCAGAGATGGACCGCCTGTTCGATGCTTTTCGGCTTATTTACTACGATCAGAGAGGCCGTGGGAAGTCGGGCCGTAATGTAGTGCCGGAAGATGTGAGTATGCGATCCGAGATGGAAGATTTGGAGGAGATCAGGAAGTATTTTGGTTTGGAAACAACGGCAGTTTTGGGGCACTCCTGGGGTGGGATCCTGGCGATGGAATATGCAGTGAGACACCCGACTCGGGTATCTCACCTGATACTTATGGATAGCGCCCCCGCTTCCCACGATGACTACATGCGGTTTCGGGAGGAACGCCGCAAGAACCGGCCTGCCGATGTCGAGAAACTAAAGGAGCTAGCGTCCACTGCCAGATATCAGGAGGGCGATCTTGAAGCTGACGCCGACTACTACAGGGTGCATTTCAGGGCAACCGTGAGGCAGCCGCAGCAGCTTGAAAAGGTGGTAAAGAGCCTGAGAGCGAACGTCAACAAGGAGGGCATCTTAAGGGCAAGAGCAATCGAAGACCGGCTGTACGACGAGACATGGTTGGTGAATAAGTACGATTTGCTGCCCAGGTTAAGGCGGCTCAGCATCCCGTCATTGGTCATCCATGGGGACAATGATCTGGTGCCGATAATGTGCGCCGCTCACATAGCTGAGGCAATTTCGGGGGCGCGGTTTGCGTTGCTCAGAGGTGGCGGGCATTTTTCGTATCTCGAATGCCCGGACGAGGTTCGGAAAGAAATCGTGGATTTCTTTCAAGGCGCTTGAGGAAAGAGGAGACCTGGGCTCCAAGCCCCCGACAGGGAGCTCTCTGCACCCCTTGAGGATATTATCATGAGAGTTGGGGGGCACCCCCAAACCCCCGGGAGGGGAGACCCCTGCACCCCTTTAGTCGGTGGACAGCCCCAAGGCCCGGCAGGGAAGACCCCTGCGCCCCTTTGGGATAGGGGAAGTATTTATTGGGGGACACCCCTGACAGTGATCTCCCTGCACCCCTTTGCTTTGGGGTAAGGGGAGGTTGGGGGACACCCCCAAACCCCTGGCAGGGAGCCCCCTGCACCCCTTCAATTCGGGGGACACCCCCAAGTCCCGGCAGGGAGATCCCTGCGCTCGCTGGTGGAAGGCCAACGGTTAACACCCATTTCTCGTTATAATTAGAGGCGGTCTGCTCCTGGACCGCGAGAGCGCCTCAGAGCCGGGCGGCTCGGGTGCGTGATTGTTGTTGTTTTGCATTAGATAGGAGATTGGAGAACGTAATGGCATTTCGGTATGGTCCCGGCGGCGTCGGGAGAGGGTTGGTATTGCTGCTTTGCTTCGTGGTGACCGTGGGTGTTGCATCGCCCGCGGTCGCGAGAGGCGTAGCAGATGGCAGGGCTTCGAGCGGGCAGGCGGTGAAGGGGCCGCAGCCTACGGGCACATCGGGGATCGACAACATGCCCCGGTTGGGGGTTGAGGGCCTGGCTGTGAGCCTTGACCCGGTGCTTGATGGTGTCACCGGCGCGGGGGTAGGCTTCGTGAGGGTGCAATTGGATTGGTCGGTGGTCGAGCCGACGAACACGACGCCTGAATACTACAACTGGTCCAGATATGATCAGATCTTCGGCAGGCTGGGGGCACGGAATCTAGGCGTGCTGGTGACGGTGCTGGGGTGCCCGTCGTGGGCCTGCGTGCGGGATATAGGCCCTCTGAATGACGCCGCGTACGGGGATTTCACCGAGTTCATGAGTGCGCTGGCCTCGCGATACAGCCAGGCTCCGTATAACGTTCACTACTGGGAGTTGTGGAACGAGCCCGACGGCGTGGCAGGACCGGACAATTCATGGGGCTGGGGGATGCACCCGGACAAGTACGCCCAGGCACTGGCTGCAATCTACCCGGCGATAAAGGGGATCGACCCGCAGTCGGTTATCATGAGCGGGGGCATCGCCTACGACTTCTGGATCAGCCAGGGCGGGGTGTTCAACAAAGACTTCCTGGCCGGAGTGCTGGACAATGGAGGCGGACAGTATATTGACGCGGTGGCCTTCCACTACTACACGAACAACGCACACGGATGGACCCATATAGGCCTCAAGGCTGCGGAGGTGCGCTCGATAATGGAGCGACACGGGGTGTGGCTGCCGCTGGTGTGCACCGAGGCGGGGCTGACCAGCTCCGGCCTGTTCGGGAGCAATGAGCAGATTCAGGCGCGGTACGTGGTGCAACTGCTGGCGCGGGGGGCGGCGAACGGCGTGCGTGCTCAGTCGTGGTACCTGGACCGGGACTACGAGTCGCCCGACCCGAGCCAGGACGTGTTCGCCTCGGCGGGGCTGATGCGGCTTGACAACACCTTGAAGCCGTCACACACCGCTTTGAGGGTGTTCGCCCAGGAGATCGGCTCGGGGGCTTTCATGCGCTCGCTGGGGCCCGACGATGGCGTTACAGGTTCATTGGAGGGATACAGGTTCAGGGGCGCGCCGGGTAGCCAGGAATCGGTCGTGTGGAGCAACGGCGGGCCCGGTACATTAACTATACCGGCCACGGATGCGCCGGGCCTCGTGAGGGCGGTGAGCTTGAGCGGGGAGGCGCTAGCGACCCAGCCGGGGCCGGGCGGCACGGTGCTGCTTGGGGTAGGGGTCGATCCCGTGTACCTGGAATGGCGGGTGCCGCGCTTCGATGACGTGCCGTTTGACTCCTGGATGTACTCGTACGTGGAGTACCTGGCCTCGCGGGGAGTGATATCGGGCTATAGCGATGGGACTTTCCGGCCGGGGAACTCAGCGACGCGCGGGCAGTTCTCGAAGATGCTGGTGCTGGGCATGGGCTGGCCTATTACTACGACGAACGGCCCGCACTTCCTCGACGTGCCCGAGAGCAACCCCTTCTACGGGCATATAGAGACGGCGTTCAACCAGGGGATCATCAGCGGATACGCTTGCGGCGGGGAGGGCGAGCCATGCCCCGGCAATTACTTCCGGGCGGGCAACAACGTCACCCGCAGCCAGATCGCCAAGATGATAACGCTCGCCAAGGGGTGGCCACTGGCCAATCCAGCGACGGCCACCTTCATCGACGTACCGGTGGGATCGCCCTTCTTCAATTACGTGGAGACGACGGTGGCGCATGCAATAGTATCGGGGTATAGCGACAACACGTTCCGCCCCGGGAACAACGCCACGCGAGCGCAGCTTTCGAAGATGCTGACACTGGCGCTACAGCAGCCATGAGGGGAGGGAGATAATTGGGGGACAACCCCAAACCGCCGGCAGGGGGTGCACGGCTCCCCCTGGTTGGGGAAGGGGAGAGTTGGGCTCCAATCCCCCAAACCCCGGGCAGGGGGAACCCCACACCGCTCCTGACGGATGGGGAACTCCCCCAGGCGCCCAGCAGGGAGGGCCCTTCACCCCCAGGAATGCCGCAAACCCCTGGCATGGTGGCTACGGCACCCCGTTCGTCGGCTATGAAGCTGGCGCGGAGGGTGTCGCCGCTGCTGGGGGTGGTGGTGGTGGGAGCCTTCGTGGTGGTGCTGGCGGGGCAGGTGGGGAGCATACGAGAATACTCGTGGCAGTTGGCTCCTCAATTCCTGGCGCTAGCGGCAGTGGCGGCGCTGGCACGGGGTGCGCCTATGGTGTACCCCTGGTGGCGGATCGTGCGCGCCTCGGGGAGCGGGCTACCCTGGGGCAGGGCGGTGCGCCTGTACTTCCATTCAGGCCTGGCGCGGTATCTGCCGGGGCAGTGGTGGTTCGTGCTTGGACGGGCGTACCTGGCCGAGCGGGAGGGCGTGCGGGCGGCGGTGACGGCTTCGAGCACTGCCATAGAAACTGTGATGCTCACGGGGAGCGCGCTTGCGGTGGCCTCTCTTGGCCTGGCGACGGCGCCCAGGTGGAGCAGCGCGGTGGCCCCTTATGTGCTCCTGCTGGTGCCGGCGACCGCCCTGGCGCTGCTCTTGAGCCCGCCGCTGGTGAGCCGCCTGGCCGACCTGGCGCTGAGGCTGGCGCGGCGGGATGCGCACGCTATCAGACTCTCGGCCGGGGAGACGGCGCGGGTGCTGGTGGGGTGCCTGGCGAACTGGCTACTGTACGGGCTGGTCGCGCTCTTCCTGCTGGCGGGGTTGACCGGCGGGGAGCACCTATCGCAAGCCGCGGCCGTGGTCGGCATCTTCGCGGCCAGCGTACTCGGCGGCTCCATTGGGCTGCTGGTGCCGCAAGGTATTGGAATCCGGGAGGGGGTACTGGTTTACCTTCTGAGCTCGCTGCTGGGGGTGCCTGTGCCGGTGGCCGTGGCGGTGGCCGCCCTCACCCGGCTGTTCGCTATGGGGGCCGAAGGGCTGTGGGCGCTGGCCGGGTTGAAGATGTGAGGTGGAGATAGGAGTCAGGGATCAGGGGTAAGGAGCCATTGTGTGCTGTAGGGGCGAGGCATGCCTCGCCCTATTAGGCATCAAGCTAAGGTCTGATGTACACGCTGGAGGACCTTACAGATGAGAAAGACGCACTTCGGACCTTACAGACGCGAAAGAGGCACTTCGGTAGGGGCAGGTCCCCGTGGCTGCCGTCGTTTCCCAACCCAGAAATGGGTGGTAAACGACCAGGGCAGGCAACGGGGGCCTGCCCCTACAGGCGTAATTACACGGAAAACGTATCTGAAATGTGTTTGCTTGATGCGCATAGGGCGAGGCATGCCTCGCCCCTACGGTTTCTTGCTTACCGATGGTTGTTGACTGGCCGACTGGCCGCAATAGGGTGGGGGGCAGGTGTTGTTGAGGCGGCAGGAGATCAGGGCGGTGTTGTGTTGGATCGAGCCGGTCAGGAGGCCGCCAGCCAGCAGCGTGGCGGAGGCAAGGGTGAGAAGGGCGAGGGCGGTGCGGCGGGCGCGCGGGGTGGGTGGCGGATTGGCGGGTGTGGCCCTGGTCGGGGCGAGTTGATCCCCCGGTTCTTGCTCGGAGGCGGGCATAGTTCTGAGCAGGGCGAGGAGCATCCAGACGACGATGCCGGGCTTGGCTCCGAGGGGTATAGCGTCGGCGAGGCCGAAGAGGGCATATGCGAGCGGGCCGCAAATGGCGGCTGCGTAGAGGCGGCCCTGCGAGGTGCTCCTGAGGCGGGGCCAGCGGACCGCGAAACCGCGCACAAGATAGACAGCCAGGCCCAGGAGGGCGAGGAGGCCGAAGAGACCGAAGTCGAGCCAGGTTTGGATGAAGAGGTTGTGGGCGTGGGGCAGCCAGAACGCGGGGAAGCGAGCCGGGGGGTAGTAGCAGGTGGCCAGCACGGGGAAGGTGTTGAGTCCGGCTCCGGTCCAGGGCGTGTCACGGATGATGGGAAGGGCCAGGGCGGTCACTTGGAGGTGGTCGGTGACCCTCTGCCCGAACTGGATGGAGGTATCCAGGTAAGCGCCCAGCCCCCCGGGAACGCTGAAGCCCGATAGGAGCCCGGCGACCGCCAGCGCGACGAGGCTCAGAGCCCCAAGTATGGCCACCAATAGTCCCGTGGCCCGTGGGCGGAGGAGCGCGCCAAGCAGGAGGAGCGCTGCCACGGCCGCGAGCCAGCCCAGGAAGGTCTGCGTGAGCAGGAGGACGGCGATGGAGAGGGCGGACGAGAGGGCGTAGAGAATCCGGCGGGGCCCGGAACCCACGACGCTCGTAACCGCGAGGGCGACGGGTATGATCACGGCAAGCGTGCCTCCGATTTCGCGGGGGCCGATGAGATCGGAGGAGCGAGGGACGCCGCTGCCGGACACGCCGCGGAGCCAGCGGGGGAAAAGGTCGTAGAGACCCGGGATAGGATTGACGATGATGGCTCTGTCCCAATCGACGGCTACGAAGGCGAATAGCGAGATGGCGAGGCCGGATAGGGCCACGAGCTCGAAGACGTGGAGGGCGCGGGCGCGATCTCGGACGTATTCCTGGGTGGCATAGTAGACCAGTACACCGGCGAAGAGGCCCATGAGCCTGTTCACGCTGAGCGAAGGGGCCACCGAGATGAACGTGCCGACGACGCCCAGCACGGCGAGGAGGCCAACGAAGAGGTCGTCCAGTCGGGGGAAGCGGGCCTCGGCGCGCAGGCGCAGGAGGGCCAGCGCGAGGGAGGCCGCGGCCACGGGAGCGACGATCAGGGTGTAGCGCGAAGGGAAGAGGAGGAAGGGAAGGCTTATCGCCGCGCCCACCGGCACCACGAGTCTCTTGAGGCTATCAAGGGCGGGAGTGGCGGCTATTTCCAAGGTTGTGTGGCCCCTCCTTGTGTTGACCTGTCGCCCGCGGCGGCCGGCTGGCGCGGCCGCCCCCAGCCTGCGAAGTAGACGATGCCGCCGAGCACCTGGAGGACCAGGAGCACCAGGTGGTCCATGATCGAGAGGGCGAGAGCATGGGCGGGGTCGAGGCCCACCTGGGCAAAGAGCGCTACGAAAGCCCCCTCCTGAAAGCCGATGCCGCTGAAGGATAGGGGTAGGAAGGCCACGAAGCGGGCCGTCAGACCAAGCAGGAGCATGTCGGGCAGCGAGACGTGCAGCCCCATACCCAGGGAGATGAAGTAAACGGGCAGGATGCCGAGGACGTGATATAGCGCCAGGAAAAGGGACGCGATGACGACAACACGCGGCCTGTCCCCATAAGCGCTGAGGGCCTCCCTGACGTGGGACATGAGGGCAACGGCCTGGGGAGGCAGCCAGCGGGCCGAGACGCGCCTTAGGCCATGTTGCATAGCAATGAGGGCAAGCGTGCCTATGGTTATCGTGGCGAGGGCTGCGAGGGCCAGGCGGCTGGTCGGCAGGTCGGGCCTCGCCAGGGAAGCGAGCGCCACAATGAGCACGAGGACGACCAGGCTGAGGAGGCGGAGGGCCAGCACGGAGACGCCGCTCGCCACTCCGCGCTTCGTCCACTCATTGAGGCGGTAAGTGCGCATCACGTCGCCGCCCACTCCGCCGGGCGTGAAGGCAGCGAAGAAGAGCCCGACCAGGTGCATGAGACCTACGGCTGAGAAGGGGAGGTGCAGGTCCTGGCCGTCCATGAGTAGTTTCCAGGCCCAGGCGGCGGGGATCTGAGTAACCAGGACGAGGGCGATGGCTATGGCCAGGCTCCAGCGGTCGACCTGCCCCAGGAGGCGCGCCACCGAGGCGGCGTCGACCTGGGTGAACAGGAGGGACATGAGGAGAAGGCTGACTACGAGGCGCAGGAGAAGCTTGACGGCGGGGTGGCGGATGGCGGGTGGCAGTCGAAGCCGGCCGGGTGGGGCGTTGCCCCCTTCGGGCACCGGTCGAGGGCCGGCAGGGTCCTGTAAGACCTCGCGCGGCTGCTCCGGTTTGTCGGGCGGCGCGATCTTCATTTTCGGTGTTGATATGCCGGCATCGGGCTGCTGTTTCAAAGTCGACTCACGTCTCCGCGGCCCAGGGGCCCGTGAATGTTAGCGCATCAAGCCAGGAGAGCCACTGTTGGTGGGCTGCAATTTGGATGCGGCGTCCTGGATGCGCCAGATGGATATTCTCCCGCTGGGGGTCTGCTCGGCGTACTCAAGCTTTAGATGAGAGCAAGAGGCGTAATTGCTGCCGCTATTATACAAGTAGCCGGGCAGCGTCCAGTGGCCTGGGCGGCGGCCAAGGTAGATGTAACCGACTCCGTACCGCCGGAAGCTCTCCAGGCTCCGGGGGGCACAGGGATCGCGATAAGCTTGCCAGAGGTCGTTCATGAGCGTGCGATCGGGTTCGCCGAAGCGCTCGAAGCCCTCCGGGCCGCCCTGCATAAGGTATCCTCGCCCCTGGACATAGTAGAGCGTCCAGCGGCCCGACTCGTCGGCGAGGACGTAGCGGTCCGGCTCACCGGCATGGATTCGCTGGAGGGCTTGCAAGCTAGGCACATCCGCGGGTTCACCGTAAATGGAGGTGGCCGCCACCGCGACCGTATGGCGGACCACCTGGGGCACGCCCACTGCCAACAAGATCGCCAGAGCGGCCACAAGGGCCAAACGGCGGCTCCGAAGGCTGTCCAGAAGCAGGCCCACAGCCAGGGCGGCGGGTAGGGCCAGGTTCCGCAGGAAACGCTCAGGCACCAGGAAAACCTGGGTGAAGGTTCCGACCAGCATGGCCAGGGTCCACGCCACGAGCAGCAGATCCGCAGGAGGTAGGGGTTCGCGCCTTGTAGCGAGCCTGCGGGCGAGGAGCCTCACGAACAGTGCGGCGAAGGCGACAAATGTCAATAGCGAAAAGACGCTCCCCAGGCGATTCATGAACTCATTCGGAAACTGCACGATGGGGAATACGGCCTCTTGCATGGCAGGGGGAAGAATACCCACGCGGCCCAGCAAGATCGTGGCGTAGATGCGGGCGTAATAGAACGAATAAGGCAGACTAATGATCGCCGCTATACCGGCCATAAGGAGGAGCCGCCACAAGAGGGCTCGATTGAGCAGGTCGCGGCGGAAGAGGAGAAGGGCTATAAAAAAGAGCGCGGTAATCGCAAGGGCCTGGGTCAGTCCCAGAAAGTGATAGCGGGCGATTGTTCCGGCCAGGATCCCTGCGAGGCACGGCCAACGCCAGCCTGTGGAGGAGACGGAGTTGATAAGGGCCAGGAGGAAGAGGGGCACCAGCACGAGCCCGGCCAGTAACTCAATGAAGGTGCCGTCCAGGTAGGTCTGCCTGGGTTGGAAGCTCAGGAGCCCGTACGCCACCACGGTGAAAAGGGCGGTGTACTGTCCGTACAACCGGCGAGCGTAGTAGTAAAGCGCCCCAATTGAGGCGAGCATGATAGCGCTCGGCAGGAGTATGAGGGTGACCGTAGGGTCGATGCCGAGAATGCTTGCGACGGAGGCTCCAAGGTAGGCAAATGTGTCCGGGTACTGCTCTCCCAGGGTGGCGGGCACCGGCAGCGGAAACCCGTTCGCAAGCAAGTAGGCCAGGTTGACGGGGTGCTGCAGGTCACCACCGAACGGGAAATATGGCTTGAATACCAGGTAAGGTAGGATAGTCAACAGCAAACTCAACGCAATGACGAGGCCCGTGGTGACGTTGTACAGAGATAGGTGGTGTCCGGCCCAGGCGATCAAGAGGCGCCTGAGCCGGCCCTCGCGCCGGGCGCGGTCGAGGCTGATTGAGGTTACCTCGGAGGTCATGCGCAGGCCCTCAGTGCCCCGAGAGCGGGTCGTGTTGGAGCCGCCAGGGAGGCGAGCATGTAGAACCGAGAGTATGAGTGGGCTCTAATCGCTGACATCGGAGTACTCGGTGTTCACCTGCGCGAAACAGTGCAGAGAGGTTGAGAAGGCTGAGATAAGGGGTAGGCGAGTCAGTAGGCCGTCGAGCCAGGTAATGGGGCCGTCGAAGCGGGAGCGGAGGGAGACGAGGCCGCGGAAACTTGATTCGCGGCCCACGACGACGGGTAGTAAGCTGTCGTAGCCTATGTGATCGATTCGGAAGCTGAACATTCGGAGCATCATGCGAAGCTCGGCTTTGGACATACGGACGGAATGGGCCCAGAGACCGAGGCGCCGGGCGGCATATTCGGTGATGGAGAGGTCGTTTGGGAACCTGAAAATGATGAACCAACCGCCCGGCTTGAGGATGCGCCTGATCTCGCACATGGAGGCGAAGATGTTGTTGGCATGTTCCAGGGTGCCTATGGAGATGACGGCGTCGAAGGCGGCTTCGGGCGCGTCGATCTGGACGGGAGATGTGAGGGGGAAGTATGTGATGCGGTCGTCCAGGAAGGCGGAGATGCGGGGGCGCTTGCCCCAGTCGCAGGCGTAGACGGTATGGCCCCTGTTGGCGAGGAGCCAGGAAATCTGGCCGTAGCCGCAACCCCAGTCCAGGACGCGGGCATTGCGGGGCAGGGTGCGGTCTATGCGGGCGGCCATGCGCACGTAGACGGCCGCGCCCGCCGGGTTGTCGATATGGGCCAGGTCGGTGAGGTCGCCAGGGTTCTGCCGGGCGTAGCAGCGGGCCTCCCTAACTATGTAGGCGCTTTCGCGGCGTTCGGGCGGCGTTAATGGCCTGTGTATAGAGTTGCTCGAATTCATGCGCAATCGCTTTCCAACTGTGTCGCTCCTCCATAGCCTTACGGCCCTGCATTCCGTGGTGATGGGCGATGTCCGGACTCGAAATGAGGCGCTCGATTGCGAGGGCCAGGGCGGCTGGGTCGCCGGGCGGCACGACGAAGCCGGCATCGCAATCGCGAACCAGGGCGGCGACGCCTGTCGCCTCGGTCACGACGACGGGCAGGCCGCAGGCCATGGCCTCCAGGGCCACGAGCCCGTAGCCCTCGCGCATTGCATCGGTACTGGGCAGAACGAAGACCTGGCAGGAATTGAGGAAGTCGGGAAGAGAGCCTTCCGGGACGAAGCCCTCGAAGCGGACGTGGTCGCTGATGCCCAGGGAGGCGGCGGTGGATGCGTACTCGGCACGCAGGGGGCCGTCGCCGCCGATGCGAAGGTCTATGGTGTGGCCGCGGCAGGCGAGCTGGCGGGTCGCCTCCAGTAAGACGTCCGCGCCCTTGTAGCGGTGGAATTGGTCGAGCACCGCGAGGAAGCCTATGCGGCCTGGCTGGCGCAGCTCAGGCTGCGGGCGGAGCAGCTCGGTATCGACTCCGTTGGGCAACTGGCGGAGCTTGCGCCTGGCCCTGCGGAGGGGCGAGCCCGGCTTGTCGAGGAGGTGGGTGGAATTGATGACGACGCGGTGCACGAGGCGCAAGGTAACGGGCAGGCAGAGGCGGTTGTAGAGGCTCGCGACCTGGCCGGCAGAACCGCTGCCCAGGATGTCGTTGTAGTAGGAGAGGACGACGCCCTTGCGCCGGGCGCGGCCCAGGAGGGCGGACCAATCGGCACTCCACGGGGTAGGGAGGTGAGTGTGGACCACGTCGAAGCGGCGGAGGGCCAGGTGGGCGGGCAAGGCGGGGGTGATGTTCGTGTTAGCCACCTTGATAGGATACCACAGGCGGCGGGTGGGGATGCCCGCAACGGTGGAAGGGCCGCGGGCCGGTTCGTCGGCGCACAAGACTTCGACCTCGTGCCCGAGGTCGGCCAGGGCGCGGCTGAGGGACAGCACCACGGTCTCGACGCCGCCGATGGCGGGGTAGAGGCGGGGGGGAGTTTGCAGCACCCTCATGCCCTTACCGGCCCCTCGGCTTTAGCGCGTCGCCTATCCGTGGCGCGAGGAGGATGGCAAGGGCGAGGAGGAGCGCGGGAACCACTACCGAAGCGAGGGCGACCGCCGGCGAGAAGGGGATGCCTATGAAATTCAACGCGGCCGCCGTCATGGGGATGACGCAGGCGGAAAGGGCTCCGGTCAGGACCAGCCGTCCAACGACCCCCTGCTGCTCCGGTAGCAGGAGCAGGGAAAGAAGGAAGCCGGGGGCGAGCAGGGCGGGTAGACCCGCGGCTGTTTGCAGGGCGGCAGCGGGGCCCAGGAAGGGTATAAGGAGCAACCAGGCGAGGGCTATGACGGGGAGGCACCAATAGGCCGCTTTGATGGCGGTTTGGAGAGCAGCGTCTTTGCCGGCGGGCGCGGTGTCCGGGGGTTGGTCGAGAAGCGGGGATTGGCGCAGAAGGAGCATGGCGAGCGCCACGACGGAAACGGCGACTATGGCGGGTATGGCCCAGGTGCCCCGCCCGGTGATAGTGGCGGGGAGCCTGAGAAAGACCACGGAGGCCGCCAGCACCCCGAGGCATAGTGCGACGAGGAAGGGCCACCTGGCGGAGAGCGCCCGCGCTAATGAGCGTCGCATGTTGAGGAACCGCAAACCCCCATCAAGTGGAATCCTTTGGCCCTGGGCGAGAGAGAAAGGAGCCTGGCGAGGGCGGGCGCGATAACGAGATAGGCGGCACCCGTGGCAGCGGTGCCCAAAAGCCCCAGTTTCCGTAGGGCCGGGAAGCGCCAGAGGGCATGGAGGAGCAAGTCGTCACCGAGCACCTTGCTGGCGACGACCCTTCGCACGCGCAACCCGGCGTGATCGATGCAGGCGGCGAGGGCTTGGGGGGTCCAGAGGGTGAGGTGATGAGGCGGGGCATCGACGTAAGGATCGAAGAGTGCGGGCCATCTACTTGCGCTGGGCACAGTTATTACAAGATAGCCTTCGGGCGTGAGCAACCGAGCCAGGCCCTGTACCACTGCGACCGGGTCGGCAAGGTGCTCCAGGACGTCAAAGAGGGAAATCAGGTCGTAACGCTCGGCCGGCGGCTCGGCGATCAGTTGCTCAACGGTGGCGAAGGTGGTATTCGAGAGGCCGAACCGGTCGCGGGCCACCTGCACGGCAAGGCGGTCGGCGTCAACCCCGGCCACGTCAAAGTCTCGATCGCGGGCCAACCGCAGGAAGTTGCCGGTGCCACAACCCACGTCGAGCAGACGCCCCCCACGCCTGCTAGCTAGCTGCAGGAACGTGCGGTAGCGCCAATCGCGGCGGATAACCCACATGGGAAGGCGGTCCGATCTGCGGGCCTCGTATAGGGGTGATTGTGCGTACCACTCGGAGCCCGGGTGGCGCATCGGATCGCTGTACACGAGGCCACAGCGGCGACATCTGCGGCGGGTGTAACCTTGGCGCGGGGCCGCGGCCGTGGCAAGGGGTCCGGGGAGCGGGGCATCGCCTGGGCCACTGCAGACGGGGCACCTGGCCGCCAGCGCACACACTAATGGCCCCCTATCCTATACCCTTGACCGACGCCGGGGACGGGGTGCTTACCGTTGGTGAGTTGGGCGAGCACGTCTTCCACGCCGTCCACGCAAATTTCCCAGTCCATCTCGACCGCCCTGGCGCGGGCGGCCTGCTTCATACGGGCCAGCGTTTCCGGATGGCTCCTGAGGTTTAAGATGGCAGCGGCCATCTCGGCGGGCGACTCGGGGGGGATCAGCAGGCCGGTGCGCCCGTGGTCAACGACCTCGACGGGAGCGCCGGAGCGGGTGGAAATGACCGGGACGCCGCAGGCAAAAGCCTCCAGGAGAACGAGGCCGAACCCCTCGCCGGAGCGGGTCGGCAGCACGAACGCATCAGAGGCGCGGTAGAAGTCGGGCAATTGTTTGTCGGAGACGAAGCCCATTAGGCGGACGTTGTGCAACTGCCTGGATTCGATGTACTTCTCGATGGCGGCTCGTTCGGGGCCGGTGCCGATGATGACGATATAGATGTCGCCGTGGTGCTTGAGGCGGTTGGCGGCGGCCAGCAGAGTGCCGACGCCGTTGCGGTGGACCAGGCGGCGGACCGTCGAGACGATGAATGCCTCACTGGGGAGGCCGAGATGGGCGCGGATCTGGGTCTGCTCGACGGAGGAGGCGACGGGGGTGAAGCAGCTTGTGTCGGCGCCGAGGTAGAGGACCTCCACGGGGCGGCCTGGGAGGAGGCTCTTGACGTGGTCGGCGGTGTGCTCGCTGATGGCTACGAGCTTGTCGGCGAGGCGCAGGGTGGAGGAGCCCAAAGTGCTGTCGGCGACGCGCTCGACCACGTTCCAGGGGAACTTGTAATGGATGTAAGGGCTGGCCTGGAAGAGGACCATGGGCCGGCCTCGGAGGCGGGCGATGAGGGCCCCGGCCACGGAACTGAGGTAAGAATGGTTGTAAACCAGCACCGCGTCGTGCTCAGGCACCAGGCGAGAGAGGAGGGGTAGGAGTTGGAGTGAGAATAGAGGGTAAGGAATGCCCAGCTTCTCGAAGGTGTTGAGGGCGGTAACTCGATGGATATCGATGCCGTGGTCCCGCGAAAAGCGCGGGTCACCGGGCAGGCGGGAGGTCACGACCGAGACCCGGTGGCCGCGTTTGGCGAGGCGGCGGGCCTGCTCCCAGGTCATGGTCTCGATTCCCCCGCAATGCGGGCGCCAGTAGTGAGTAACGAGGAGTAGCTTCAAGGCCGCGTCTCCTTGCGCGCATGATGAATCCACGAGCGGCTCGATTTGGGGACGACTATGTCCGGCTGGCCGGGCGTGACGCAAGTGGATAGCTGGCGTACAGCCTCAACGCATAAGGCGGTGCGCCCCGCCATAGCGTGATACTTCACTGAGCCGTGGAGGCGGCGAACAGTAGAGAGCCAACCTCCTGGGTCGGGATAAATTGTACCATAAATGCGGTCGTCGTGCGCAACTATTCGCATGGGGACCAATGAAAGCTCCATCCAGGGGGGTTTGAGCTTGCGCGCCGCCGGACGCACGACCGTCTCGCAGCAGAATGAAGGCGTCCTACGCGGGCGGCGTTACGGTGCGGATTGTAGCAATTGTTGTGCCGTTGGGCCTGCGGCGGACGATGGAAGGTGGACAATGGGGGTGGGCTGACCGGATGGTTTGCCCGCATTTTCTATCGTCCATCTTCTATCGTCTTCCTATGGGTAGACCGGCTTGCCGTCCTCGGTGTCGAGGTAGATAGCGTTGGTGGGGCAGGACTCTGCGGCCTCGAGGAGAGTCTGGTCGTCTACGGAGTTGGGGTCAACGAGGTAGGCAACGCTCTCTTCGTCGAGTTGAAAGGCCGTCGGGGCGATGTTGACGCAGTTGCCCGCGCCGATGCACCTGCCCTGGTCGATGGAAACGATCAACTTCACGAGGGTTCTCTCCTGCTGCCGGGCGGGCTAGGAGCCCGGGGTGTGATGCTTCAGGGCTTTGCCGAGCTCATTAGGGGTGACCTCGTCCGGCCCCTTCATGTTCTTCTGGCTATCCTGCACTTCGCCGTAGCTCGAGGCGACGTCGAGAGCTTTCACGAATGCTGCTTCGAGGACCTCCTCGCCGCCGACCTCAGCGATATGTAGCTCGCGCATGGCGAAGGCGTTAGCCGGGGGGCGTTTAAAGTCGAGCCCGGTAGCCTTGCGGATTTCGGCGATCATGCGGTCGCCCTCCGGGGCGGAATTGAAGGCCACCTCCAGGGCGCCCCATGGGGCGCCCTGGTAGAGCTTGGTTATGCGGATGTTCATACCGGTGTTTGCCATGTCTAGCTCATTCCGCGCCCATGGGGTTCATGGGCCTCTCGCCTGTGTATATGAGAACGCTCTTGACCTCGGTGTAGTTATCCAAGGTCTCGAGGCCCATCTCGCGGCCGAAGCCGGACTGCTTGTAGCCGCCGAATGGGAGGCCGGGGAAGGCGGTGAAGGGGGTGTTGATGGTGACGACGCCAGATTTGATTTGTCCGGCCACTCTGTGGGCCCTGCCCAGGTCACGCGTCCAGAGGGTGCCCGCGAGGCCGTAGACCACGTCGTTTGCCAATTGCACGGCCTCGGCCTCGGTGGAGAAGCGCATGATGTTGACTACGGGGCCGAAGATTTCCTCCTGGGAGACGCGAGCCTGGTTGTCAACGCCGGCCAGGACGGTGGGGAGATAGAAGTTGCCCTTGTCGAGGCCGTTGCCGGGGCGCTTGCCGCCTGCAAGGACCTGGGCCCCCTCTTCGATGCCCAGGCGCACATAGCCGTCCACGCGCTCCAAGTGTTTGGGGGAGATGAGGGAGCCGACCTGGGTGGCCTGGTCCATGGGATCACCCACGCGGAGGCGGGAGGTCTTGGCGGCGAACTGCTCTACGAACCGGTCGTAGATGCTGTCGTGGACGAAGAGGCGAGAGCGGGCCTCGCAGGATTGGCCCGCGCTGTAGTAGATGGCGAAGAGGGAGCCGTTGACGGCGTGGGCGACATCGGCGTCCTCGAAAACTATGTTGGGGGACTTGCCACCCAGCTCGAGGGTGACGCGCTTGAGGGTATCGGCGGCGCGGCGCATGATATCGCGGCCGGTGGCGGTTTCTCCTGTGAAGGCTATTTTGTCGACGCCGGGATGCTCGGCCAGGTAGGCTCCGATTTCGGCGCCTGGGCCGGGCAGGACGTTGACGACGCCGGCGGGGATGCCTGCCTCCTGACAAATCTCACCGAGGAGGATGGCGGTGAGGGGGGTGGCGCTGGCGGGCTTCAGGATGACGGTGTTGCCTGCCGCGAGGGCGGGGGCGAGCTTCCAAGCGGCCATCATTATGGGATAGTTCCAGGGGACGATCAGGGCGCAGACCCCGACGGGCTCGCGGAGGGTGTAATTGAGGAAGGCATTGGGCACGGGGATGGTGCGGCCCATGATCTTGGTAGCAGCGCCCGCGAAGAACTCGAAGTCTTCGATGGCCTGGGCGAGCTCGCCGCGGGCATGGGAGATGGCCTTGCCGCTGTTAGCGACCTCGATGCGGAGGATGTCCTGCTCGCGCTCACGCATGATCTGGGCCACCCGGTAGAGCATGCTGCCGCGGCGGGCGGCGCCCAGCCTGGCCCACTTGCCGTTGAAGGCTTCGCGGGCGGCGGCGACGGCCGCGTCCACGTCGGCCTTGCCGGCCTTAGCGACGCGGGCCAGGGTTTCATTGATGGCGGGGTTGATGACGTCGAACGTTTCGCCGGAGGTGGCGTCGGTTTGTTGGCCGTTGACGAGCAGCTTCCAGTCTTTACGAGCGGTGTATTGTTGGGTTTGAGTGTCTGCCATTTGGGCTTCTCCTATTGGTTTATTGGCTTATTACGTATTATTCGGCCCTCTGGGAGGAGTTTTGCCAGTCGTAAAGGCGAGGCGTGCGGCGCCCTGCCGGCATGCCGTCTTATTTTGGCGCACAGCTTCGCTTCCTAACGAGGGCGAGGCATGCCTCGCCCCTACGGAGGCATGCAACGGGGTATTGATTTCGTTGGGTTGACCGGGTAAGCGCGTACGCACAGCTCTTTAGAGGCGCTCGATTATGGTGGCGATGCCCTGGCCGACGCCGATGCACATGGTGGCGACGCCGTAGCGACCGCCTCTGCGGCCCAGCTCGTGGACGAGGGTGGTGATCAGGCGGGAGCCGCTGTTGCCGAGGGCGTGGCCCAGGGCGATGGCACCGCCGTTTACGTTGACCTTCGCGGGGTCGAGCTTGAGGTCGCGGATGCAGGCGAGGGACTGGGAGGCGAAGGCTTCGTTTAGCTCGATGAGGTCGAGATCGTCCACGGTTAGGCCAGCACGCTCCAGGGCTTTGCGGGTGGCAGGAATAGGGCCGACCCCCATGCAATCGGGGTTGACGCCCGCCACGGCGGAGGCTACCACGCGGGCGATGGGGCGCAGGTTCAGCTCCGCGGCGGCACGAGGACCGGTGAGGAGGACGGCGGAGGCTCCGTCGTTGATGCCGGAGGCGTTGCCAGCGGTGACGGTGCCGTCTTTGCGGAAGGCGGGGCGCAGCCTGGCGAGTTTGGTGAGGTCGGTGTCGGGGCGGGGGTGCTCGTCGGTGTCGACAACGATGGGCTCGCCTTTGGGCTGGGGGACGGTGACGGGGACGATCTCGTCTTTGAAGCGGCCTGCCGCGATGGCCTCGTTGGCGCGGCGCTGGCTCTCAGCGGCGAAGGCGTCCTGGTCCTCGCGGGAGACGCGCCACTGCTCGGCGACGTTCTCGGCGGTCTCGCCCATGCTGAAGGGGTAGTACATCTCGGCAAGGCGGGGATTGGTGAAGCGCCAGCCGAGGGTGGTGTCGTAGAGAGTCTGCTCGCCGCGGGGCCAGGCTTCGGAGGGCTTGGCCATGACGAAGGGGGCGCGGGTCATGCTCTCGACACCGCCGGCGATGAACACGTCGCCTTCGCCCACTTTGATGGCGCGGGCGGCGTTGTTTATGGCCTCGAGGCCGGAGCCGCAGAGGCGATTGACGGTGGCCCCGGCCACCTCAACGGGGAGGCCGGCAAGGAGGAGAGCCATGCGGGCCACGTTGCGGTTGTCCTCACCGGCCTGGTTGGCGCATCCGAGAATGACATCCTCGACGCGGGCCGGGTCGATGCCGGTCTTGCGGACGAGGGCGGCGATGACGTGGGCGGCCAGGTCGTCGGGGCGCACGTCTTTGAGAGCGCCGCCGTAGCGCCCCACGGGGGTGCGAAGGGCCTCGATTATATATGCTTCTGGTTGTGTCAAGGGAGGGTGTTCCTATTGCGTATTTCGCATTCCGTACTGCGTGGCTACGAGGCCTGGGTGGAAAAACCCGCTACCCTTCCTCATCTACGCAATACGCATTACGCAATACGTTATTATACCACACCCTCCGTTTCGGGCGGGTAGAAGCCGCTGCCGGAGGCCTGGCCCACCATGCCTGAGGAGACTAGCTGGCGGAGGAGGGGGGCGGGGCGGTAGCGCTCCTCTCCGAGGCCGTCGCGGAGGCCTTGAAGGGTGGCGTAGACGAGGTCGAGGCCAGTGAGGTCGGCCCACTCGAGAGGGCCCGAGGGGTAGTTGGTGCCGAGCTTCATGGCGGTATCGATGTCCTGCACAGAGGCGACGCCCTCTCCGATGGCGAAGGCGGCCTCGTTTATTATCATCGAGAGGATGCGGGCGATGATTTCGGCGTCGGGGGCGGGTTCAGGATTGGCGGTGATGCCTGCGTGCTGGAGGAAGTCTTCGGCCAGGTCGGGGGGGAGGAGGCGGGGGCGCTTGACGTGGGTGACGTAGGAGATGGAAGGGAGGGTAGGCTCCCCTTTGTCGCCGTCCGAGTAGTCGTAGAAGCCGCGGCCGGTCTTGCGGCCGAGGGAGCCAGACTCGACCATGCGCTGCTGGATGGGGTGAGGGCGGTAGCGTGGCTCGCCAAAGAAGGCTTCGTAGACCGATTGGGTGACGGCGAAGTTGATGTCGATACCGATGAGGTCCATCAGTTCGAAGGGGCCCATGCGGAAGCCGGCGGCGCGCATGGCGGCGTCGACCTCGGGGACGGTGGCACTGCCCTCAGCGAGGATCTTGAATGCCTCGCCGTAGAAGGGGCGGGCTACGCGATTGACGATGAAGCCGGGCATGTCTGCGGCGAGGACGGGGGTTTTGCCCAGGTTGCGAGCCAGGTCTGCGACAGATTGGACGACCTCGGGGGAAGTGCGCGCCCCCGCGACGACCTCCACGAGGGGCAGGGCGGGGGCCGGATTGAAGAAGTGCATGCCCACCACGCGCTCAGGGTGCTGGGCCGAGGCCGCGATGGAGGTGATCGAGAGGGACGAGGTGTTGGAGGCCAGAATGGCGTCCGGGGCGGCCTGGGCGCTGAGGGAGGCGAAGATTTCCTGCTTGAGGTCGAGGGCTTCGGGGGCGGCTTCGATGATGATGGGGTACGAGGCGGCGGCGTCGCGGTTGGTGGTGGTAGCTATGCGGGATATGTAGCTAGACATATCTTCGGTGGAGAGCTTGCCCTGGTCGACTCGCTTCTGGAGGGCGGCCCGGATGTTGGTTGTGCCTCGCTGGATGAACTCGTCTTTGAGGTCGTAGAGGAGGACGTCGAAGCCGTTTTGGGCGGCTAGCTGGGCGATACCCGCGCCCATGGTGCCCGCGCCGAGGACAGCGATTTTCTTGCCGGTCATAGGGTTTCCTGCTAGCTCCCGGTGTAGTTTGGCGTGCGCTTCTCGAGGAAGGCGGCCATGCCCTCTTTGTGGTCTTCGGTGGAGCCCGCGGTTTCCTGGGCAAAGACCTCGTATTCGAGGATTTGTTCGAGGTCCATGCTGAGGGCGCGGTTGATCGTGCGCTTGGCGAGGCCGATGGCGCGGGTGGGGCCCTTGGCGAGGCGTAGGGCCAGTTCGCGGGTGGCGGCCTCAAGCTCTTCGGCGGGGACGACCGTGTTGACGAGGCCGATGCGGAGGGCTTCCTCGGCGCCGACCGAGTCGCCTGTGAAGGCGATTTCGAGGGCCTTGCCGAGGCCGACGAGCCTGGGGAGGAAGAAGGAGGAGCCGGAGTCGGGCACAAGCCCAATGCGCACGAAGACCTCGATGAAGGAGGCCTTGTCGGAAACGATGCGCAGGTCGCAGGCGAGGGCGGTGGAGCAGCCCGCGCCCGCGGCCACGCCGTTGATAGAGCCGATGATAGGCTTTTCGAGGTTGCGCATCTTGAGGACGATGGGGTTGTAGCGGTCGCGGAGGGTAGAGCCGAAGCCGGTGGTGCCCTCGGCCTGGCGGGCCTTGAGGTCCTCGCCGGAGGAGAAGGCCCGGCCCGCGCCGGTGAATACGAGGCAGCGGACGGCGGGGTCGCGTTCGGCCTTCTTGAGGGCGTCCTGTATCTCGGTGGTCATCTGGCGGTTGAAGGCGTTGAGGACGTCGGGGCGGTTGAGGGTGATGGTGAGGACCCCTTCGTCCAGCACGTACAGAATGGTCTCGTAATCCACGGCTATTTCCCCCTGAATTGAGGCTTGCGCTTCTCCACGAAGGCGGCCATGCCCTCTTTCTGGTCTTCGGTGCTGAAGAGGAGGTAGAAGTTCTTGCGCTCGAGGAGCAGCCCCTCCTGGAGAGGGGCGTCGTAGACCTTGAGCACGGCCTCCTTGGCGAGCTGCAGGGCAACGGGGCTCTTTTCCGCGATCACCGCGGCGAGGCGCTGGGCCTCCTTGAGGTAGAACTCGACTGGCACGACCCGGTTTACGAGGCCCGCCTGGAGGGCTTCCTTCGCCGTGATGGTGCGCCCTGCCAGTACAACCTCCATAGCGAGGGCCTTGCCGACGGCGCGGGTGAGGCGCTGGGTGCCGCCCGCGCCGGGCATGACCCCGATATTGATCTCGGGCTGGCCGAACTGGGCGGTCTCGGAGGCAACAATCATATCGCAGAGCATGGCGAGCTCGTTGCCGCCGCCCAGGGCGTAGCCGCTCACGGCGGCGATGAGAGGCTTCTTGAAGCGGCGGATGCGGTCCCATTTGGCGAACTGGTCGCGCACCAGCATGTCGACCGGCGTGGCCTCGGCCATCTCTTTGATATCGGCGCCCGCAGCAAAGGCCCGCTCGTTGCCGGTGATGACCGCACAACGAGTGTCCGGGTCGTCCTCCAGGGCGTCGAGGGCGGCCATGACCTCGTCCATAAGCTTGAGGTTGAGGGCGTTGAGGACCTCCGGGCGGTTGAGGGTGATGGTGGCGACGGGGCCGTCGTGGGCCAGTTTGATGAGGGTGTAGGGTTGGTCGTTGGTCATGGAGTGGGTTCCTTCGGCGAGTTTGGCCCCTGGCCGGGGGCGGGGATGATGCCAAGCTGCTGCATCATGCCGAGGTCGTCGGTTTCGTTCCAGCTCTCCACCATGCGGCCATCTCGCATGCGGGTGATGGCCATGCCGGTCAAGGTGATGGGCTTGCCGGTCGGGGGTATGCGGCTGAAGGGGCCGCTGTGGGTGCCGGTGACCGTAAAGCGCGAGGCGACTCTGTCGCCCTCGGCTATTATGTCAGCGACGGTGAGGTGGGCGTCTGGGAAGGCGGCGTCGATCATGTCGAAGAAGCGCTTGACACCTTCCTGGCCGGGCGGTACGTTGCGGACGTTCTGGACCAGGTCGGGCGAGATCACCTCGTCGATGACGGCGCGATTCTTCTTGTTCCAGGCTTCATCGAGGTAGCGCAGAATGATTGGTTTGTTCTCTTCGGGGGACAACGGTGTCTCCTTTGGAAGCGAATTGTCGTAGGGGCAGGCCCCCGTTGCCTGCCCTGCTCGTATACCCGCAAAGTTGGGTGGTCAGCAACCAGGGCAGGCAACGGGGGCCTGCCCCAACAGGAGCGGCTCGGAAGTTAAACCGGGGGCCAGGCGGCCATGGCCGCGCCGCACTCGCCGCAGTATTTGAAGCTGGCGGGCATGAGGGCGTGGCAGTCCTGGCACTCGACCTGGCCGGAGGCCATCTTGACGCGCAGGCCCTCGTAGTCGACCGGACGCTTGGCGTGGAAAGCCTGGAGGCCTTCGACGGTTTCCGGGGCGTCTGCGTGGACGGCTAGCCAGTCGCGGGCATGACCGACGGTGAGGGCCCAGGAGAGGTCGCGCCAGAAGTTGGTCTGCTGCTTGGCGTAGCGGATGATCTCGGGCATCTTGTCGCGGAGCTTGCCGGCCATGGTGGCGACTGCATCGTCAAGCTGCTCGCGAGGGACGACCTGGTTGACGAGGCCCCATTCGAGGGCGGTCTCGGCGCTGATGGGTTCGTTGAGCCAGAGCATCTGGCGGGCACGGCGGTCGCCGATGATGATGGGGAGCCACTGAGTGGCCCCGCCGGCGGGCACGGAGCCGCGGGAGGTGCCAACCTGGCGGATCGTGACGTGGTCGGCGGCTATGGCGAGGTCGCAAGCAATGTTGAACTCGTTGCCACCGCCGACGACCATGCCGTTGAGGCGAGCGATGGTGGGCTTGCCGATGTTGCGGAGGCGGTCATGGGCCTCGATGAAGGCGCCCATCCATTTCCAGTAGTCGGCGCGCTTGCGGCGGAAGGCTTCCTGCTCGTCAAGGTCGGCCCCGGTGCAGAAGGCCACGTCGCCGGCTCCGGTAAGGACCAGCACGCCGATTGCATCATCGTAAGAGGTGTCTTCGAAGGCCCGGCTCATCTCCTTGAAGGTGAGGAAGTCGGCGGCGTTGAGGACTTCGGGGCGGTTGATAGTGACGGTGGCGACGCCGCCTTGCTTTGTGTAGATGATCCGCTTGAAGCCGAGTTCTTCGGGGGTTTGGGCGGTGGGGTAGTCCACGGCTACTCCTCGACCTCGCCGTAGAACAGGGTGACGATGTCGCGGGCGAAGCTCATCAGGTCTTTGCCGGCGGCTCGGTTCTGGTGGGAGGCCATGGCGGCATCGAAGGAGGCTTTGTCGCGGAAGTACATCTCGGCGATCAGATGATAAGGGGCCTCGCCACGGAACGCCTGGATGTTGCGAGTGACCTCCATGCGTTCGAGGCCGGGCACCTGGCTCATCAGGGGCGAGTGGACCTCGCGGTAATGGCGGTCGAATTCCTCGACGTCCTCAGGCTGCTTGTACATCGCTACCAGCTTTATCATATGGACCTCCGTTGGAAGTTTGGCAGTGTATAGTATTCACAGGGGGACGGCTTTGTCAAGGGGTTATCCTGCGGAGGCCGGCTCGGCACTCCTACAGATATGAGGAAAGGAAGTAGTAGGGGGACACCCCCAAACCCCCGGCAGGGAGCCCCCTGCACCCCTTTAGCAGGAATATTGGGGGACACCCCCAAACCCCTGGCAGGGGGAGCCCTGCACCCCTTTATATTGACCTTGAGACACCCCTGGGCCCCTGCAGGAAGACCCCTGCACCAGCCTGGTGGCGGTGAAGGGGAGAGTTGGGGACACGCCCAATCCCCCGGCAGGGAGATCCTTGCACCCCTTTTGGCATGCCCTCAAACGCCTGGCAGGTAGGCTCTGCACGCCTAACCTTCCAGCGGCAGCCTGGATGTGGAAAACCTGGCAAGGTACTTATTGACAACAGTTCACGGAGGCCGTATACTGAGCGCACTGGAGATGTGTTGAGCGTCTGCAGGAACAGAATTCCGAAGGGACCGCGAGGTTCGTTCGGAATTTTGTTTTAAGCCCGCAATGTAGAACTTTGGAAAAAGTGTTGACAAGCGGGGTTTTCGGCAGTATGCTGACATTACATAAGAGTGGAGCGGCGCGTTTTGCTGCAGGCGCTCGGTCCACCTTGTGGGGGCTTTGCCTCCGTCCTTCTGATTGTTCCACCCTGTAGGGCCCCAATGGGCGCATGGTAGTGTAGCACACACCGGGAACTGATGCCTGGTGTGCGGTTCGTGGCACGTCTACCTCGCGGTTGTGAGGGATTATGATAAGGCACGTAGGGCTGCAGGGCCGGTTGGTCGGGTGGATAGGCATTGGGGCGATGGGGCTGTTGCTGGGGTTGGCGCTCTTTTATGGTGGGGCGGTGGCGAGCGGATCCAGGGCGCAGGGTACATCGCAGGAGAGCGCACGCGCCGAGATAGCAGGCGCGGGGCGGCTAGCAGAGCGGCTTAGCAGGTACGACCCCCTACCTACTTGGACGCCGTTAGCCTGTGGAACACATTCAAACTACGCTATCACCCAATCTGCGGGGGCCGCAATTGTGGCCGGCACTGCGTTGGTGCCCGGCTCCCAGGGTGACAACGTTATGACCGTGATTACCTTGCCGTTCAGGTACTATCTTTACGGAGCGGGCCTTGATCAGATGAACGCCGACTCCAATGGCAAGCTTCAGGTCTCAGTCGTCAATAGTTCTCAACCTGATAATATCTGCTTGCCCGATGCGAACCAGGCGTGGGCGATCCTCCCCTACTGGGACGACCTGGACACCAGCGCCTCAATTCCATCTAGCCTCGGCCCATTGGGCATCTACACTTCCGTGAGCGGC
>JBJMMB010000246.1:0-10245 GCA_045805005.1 Chloroflexia bacterium | reverse complement strand
TCCTTCCCCACAAAAATGGGTGCAGGGATCTCCCTGCCGGGGGTTCGGGGTGTCCCCCAGTACCTCCACTCCTCCCTAACAAGAAGGGGTGCAGGGATCTCCCTGCCGGGGGTTTGGGGGTGTCCCCCAATTATCCCTCTTCCCAAAAGGGGTGCAGGGTTCTCCCTGCCGGGGGTTTGGGGGATTGGAGCCCAACTATCTCCTTCCCCAAGCAAAGGGGTGCAGGGGGCTCCCTGCCGGGGGCTTGGGGGTGTCCCCCAATTCTCTCCCTATCCCCCATTCCCAAAAGGGGTGCAGGGCTCTCCCTGCCGGGGGCTCGGGGGTGTCCCCCAATCTTCCCTACTACCTTTGGCCGCTGACCGCGGCCCAAAAATCTGCTATCATAGTCCCAACTGAATCGAAGGAGATTAGTTATGCTGACCCTCAATGAAGTTGGGAATGTAAAACTACGAAGCTGGGTGGACCAGATGGAGAAACTGTGCCGCCCGGACCGGGTGCATTGGTGTGACGGCTCGCAGGAGGAGTACGATGCCCTGTGCGAGCAGATGGTGCAGTCGGGGACCTTCATCCGCTTGAACCAGGCCCTCCGCCCCAACAGCTTCCTTGCGAGGTCGAACCCGAGCGACGTTGCGCGGGTGGAGGACCGCACCTTTATATGCAGTCTGAACAAGAATGACGCGGGGCCGACCAACAACTGGGTCCACCCGAGGGAGATGAAGGAGACTCTCCGCGGCCTCTTCGACGGGTCGATGCGCGGACGGACTATGTATGTGGTGCCGTTCAGCATGGGGCCGATAGGCTCCCCCATCGCCCACATCGGCGTCGAGCTCACCGACTCCCCTTACGTGGTGGTCAATATGCGGATCATGACGCGCATGGGGAGCGCGGTGCTGGAGGCCCTGGACGACGCTGAGTTCGTGCCCTGCCTCCATTCGGTAGGCGTGCCCTTGGAGCCCGGCCAGCAGGACGTCGCCTGGCCCTGCAACGACGAGCAAAAGTATATCGTGCACTTCCCCGAGGAGAGGTCGATCTGGTCCTATGGCAGCGGCTACGGAGGCAATGCCCTGCTGGGCAAGAAGGCTTTTGCTCTGCGGATCGCCTCGGTACTGGCCCGCGACGAAGGCTGGCTGGCCGAGCATATGCTGATCCTGGGGGTGGAATCGCCGGAGGGAGAGAAGACCTACGTAGCCGCGGCCTTCCCCAGCGCCTGCGGCAAGACCAACTTCGCCATGTTGATCCCGCCAAAGGCTATGGAGGGGTGGAAAGTCACCACCGTGGGTGACGACATCGCCTGGATCAAGCCCGCCGCCGACGGCACGATAAGGGCCATCAACCCGGAGGCCGGATTCTTCGGCGTAGCGCCCGGCACCTCCGAGAAGTCCAACCCCAACGCCATGGCAGCCATGCGTGAGAACACGATCTTTACCAACGTAGCCCTGACTGACGACGGGGACGTGTGGTGGGAGGGGATGACCAAAGAGCCGCCCGCGCACCTGATCGACTGGACCGGCAAGGACTGGACCCCCGACAGCGGCCGGCCCGCGGCCCACCCCAACGCCCGCTTCACAGCCTCCATCGCCCAATGCCCCTGCATCGACCCCGAGTACGACAATCCCCAGGGCGTGCCGGTCGCTGCTTTCATCTTCGGCGGCAGGCGGAGCAGCGTAGTGCCGCTGGTGTACCAGGCGTTCAACTGGAACTACGGGGTCTACGGAGCGGCCACGATGGGCTCGGAGATGACCGCCGCGGCAGCGGGCACGCTTGGGGTGGTTCGGCGCGATCCGTTCGCCATGCTCCCCTTCTGCGGTTACCACATGGCCGACTACTTCAACCACTGGCTCAACTTCGGCCGCCAGCTTCGCAACCCACCCCGCATCTTCTACGTCAACTGGTTCCGGCGCGACGCGAGCGGCAATTTCATGTGGCCGGGGTTCGGCGAGAATATGCGCGTGCTGCGCTGGATTGTGGAGAGGGCACACGGCCGGGCGGTCAGCATCGAGAGCCCGATAGGCTGGATGCCCCGCTACGAGGACATCGACTGGCGAGGGCTGGAGAACTTCACCCATGAGCAATTCAACGCCCTCATGGCCGTCGACCGGGAGGTCTGGCAGCAGGAGGTGCTCTCCCAGGAGGAACTCTTCATCAAGCTCTATGACCGCCTGCCCAAGGAGCTGCTCTTTATTCGAGAGCTAATCCTATCCAGCCTCTGGCGCTCCCCGCAACGCTGGCGGCTAGAAACGGATGGCGACACGTAAAATGAGGCGTAAAGCGTAAAACGTAAGGGATGCGGGTGTACTTGGCTGGAAATCCCCCTCCAAGTATGCCCACCACCCTTACGCATTACGCATTACGCATTACGCATTACGCATTACGCATTACGCATTACAACCCGGAGGCTGCACATGGATACTCAACCTAACAATCCCGCGCTTTCGCCCTGGCTGCGGGTATTTATCGGCGTCGTGGTGGTGGTGTTGATTATCGGCAGCGGCCTCTTTTTCGTGCCCGACGTTCTGGTCCCTGCCTGGCCGTGGAAAATCGCGCCCTTCAACGCCCGCTTCCTGGGGTCGATCTACCTGGCCGGGTTGTCGGGGGTGAGCGTATTGCTCTTCATCAACCGCTGGGCGCCCGCGAGAGTAGCGCTCCCCATGGGCATCGCCTTCACGGCGGTGGTCAGCCTTGCCTCGATACTCTACTCAAGCAATTTCAACTTCGTGCAGACCCGGACCCAGCTCTGGTTCACTTTCTATATCATTCCCTGCTTCATATCCGCCTACTTCCTGTGGCTCTACCGCCACCTGCCCCCCGCCGACCCCAACCCCCCGCCCTCCCCGTGGCGCCCGCTGCTGCTCGCTGAGGGGGTCGTGCTGGGCCTGTATGGCCTGGGGGCGTTCTTCCTGCCTTCGGTTTTCACGGCTTTCTGGCCGTGGAAGATCGACGCCTTCCATGCCCAGATTTACAGCGGGCTCTTCATCACCGCCGCTGTGGGTGTGCTGCTGCTTTATCGCGCCGCGGCCCCTTCCGAATTCCTGGTGTTAGGTCTCACCCACTCGGTTCTTGGCCTGTTCGCCCCGCTGGGCGTGCTGCTCGTCGACTCGGCCACCCACAGGGTCGATTGGTCGTCCCTCGGAACGTGGCTCTGGATGGCCGGCTGCGCCCTCGTCTTCCTGGTAGGTCTGGCCATGCTCCGCCAGGCCCTGGTGGCATCCAGGAGAGTAAGCGCGCAGGTGGTAGGACAGCCCGGCAGCGCGGGTTAAATCAAGATGGACGCCATCGTCGATCGTCCATCGTCCATCGTCTGCCGAAGGCACTCGTCCCTCGTCCGCCGAAGGCCCATGGTTGACTATGAGCGCCCCGCAAGGTAACATATAAAGAACGATTTTGGTTGACCCATTTTATTACAGCCGGCCAACCCTTGAGTATGAATAGTGACCCTGACGAATCTTCGCACATAACGCTTAGTTCCCACCTATTGCCATGCTGGCCGGTTTAGCAGCTATACTCGTCCTCGTTGCAGCCACGGGTTTCTTCGTGGCGAGCGAGTTCGCGCTCGTGAGCGTGCGCAAGACGCGCATCGAGCAGTTGATCACCGAGGGGAACTCCAACGCCGCCCAGGTCAAGCGCGCCATCGACAAGCTCCCGATATACATTGCTGCCACGCAGGCGGGTATCACCATGGCTACCCTCGGGCTTGGAGCCCTCGGTGAGCCGGTGCTGGCGCAAATCTTCGTGCCCCCCCTGGAGGCGGTCCTGCCGGAGGAATTCGTCAAGACCTTCGTATCGGCGCACGGCATCGCCATAGCCATCTCCTTCCTGATCGTCACCGTGCTGGAGATCATCCTGGGTGAGTTTGTGCCCAAGATCATAGCCCGCCAGCGCTCGGAGTCGACCGCCCTGTTTATCATCAGGCCGCTCAACTTCTTTCTCTTCATCTTCAGGCCCCTGGTGTGGATCATCAATACGCTGGGCAACGCCATGCTCAGACTGCTGGGCATGACGCCCGACCTGGAGCACGCGAGTGTGCACTCGGTCGAAGAGCTTGAAATGCTGGTCGCCTCCAGCCGTCAGGCGGGTGTGCTGGAGGAAGAGGAAGAGGCCATCCTGCGCCGCGTGTTCGACCTGGGCGACCTGACGGCCAGGCAGGTGATGCTGCCGCGCACGGAGATGAACGCAGTTCCCGTCGAGGCCTCCTTCCACGATGTGATGCACATAATCGAGCAGGATAGGCACAGCCGCTACCCGGTCTATGAGGGGAACCTGGACTATATCTTAGGGGTGCTGTACGTCAAAGACGTATTCCTGGTGATCGCGCGGGAGGTCGATGAACACTTGCGGGACGGCCCTGCCACCACACCCGCTCAGTTCTCGGTCCGGGCGCTGATGCGCGACATCCTGACCGTGCCAGAGAGCATGGACGTAAACCACCTGCTCGCTCGCATGAAGCAGAGCCGCATCCATATCGCGGTGGTTATCGATGAGTACGGAGGCACGGCGGGCATCGTGACGCTGGAGGACGTGGTAGAGGAGATTGTTGGCGAGGTCCGCGATGAGTTCGAAGTGGGGGAGGAGAAGCCCGACATCGAGTTCACGCCTGATGGGACCCTGGTCAACGGCCTAACGGCGATAGACGATCTTAACGAGCGGCTGGGGCTGAGCATAGAGAGCGAGGCGGACACCGTGGGTGGGTACGTGTTCGAGCTGCTGGGTCGCAAACCCGAGCTGGGCGACGAGGTATCTGTGGACGGCCACCTGATGCGGGTGGAAGGGCTCGACGGCCTGCGTATTGCCCAGGTGAAGATCCTGCCCAAGCCAAAGGCCACCGCGCCGGCAGTGCCCGACGAGGAAAGCATCTAGACTTGGGAAAGCCGCCCCGCACCCGTGAGCGCGCCGCTGCGCCCCCATCACGCCGGGAGGAGCACGCCGCTGCGCCCCCATCACGCCGGGAGGAGCACGCCGCTGCCGGTTCCTCGAAGGACGAGCGTCGAGGAGCCGCACCGCGAGGGGCCCCACCTCGACGGACCCCACCTCGACGGGCCGCACCACCGCGTCCAACAACCCCTGCCGGCCGGGCCCGGCCGGGGAAAAGCCCAGCCGCTCCGCCCCAGCAGGGCGAGCGCCTGCAGAAGCTGCTCGCCGCCGCCGGGGTGGCCTCGCGCAGGGCCGCTGAGGAAATGATAGCCTCGGGGCGAGTGAGCCTCAACGGGCAGGTGGTCACCCAGATGGGCCTCCGGGCGAGCCCTTCGGACCGCATAGAAGTGGATGGCCACCCCATTGCCGCGGGCTCGCCTTCGGGGGCTGCCGACCCTGGCAAAGCGGGCCCCGAGACAGCGTCGGAGCATGTATACATCCTGCTCCACAAGCCCGCCGGGGTCGTGTCCACTGCCCGCGATACGCACGGGCGCAAGACCGTACTCGACGTCCTGGAGGGTGCCCAGCTCAAGGAGCGCGGGCTGCGCCTCTACCCGGTCGGCAGGCTGGACGCCGAGAGCACCGGCCTGATCCTGATCACCAACGATGGCGACCTGACTTTCAGGCTGACGCACCCGAGATACGGCATCGAGAAGGAATACCGCGTGCTCGTTCGGGGCCATCCTACTCAGTCAGAGTTGCAGAAGCTCCGCGAGGGCGTGGAGATCGAAGGAGAACTGACCGCACCCGCCCGCGTGGAAGATCTGGGCCGTCGCGGAACGGACTCCTGGCTGCGGGTGGTAATACACGAGGGGCACAAGCGCCAGGTGCGTTTGATGGTGGCCGCCGTGGGGCACCCGGTAATCGAGTTGCAGCGGGTGCGCTACGGTCCCCTGGTGCTGGGCAACCTGGAGCCGGGCCGCTGGCGCTACCTGGCGAAACATGAGGTCCATGCTTTGCAGAAGGCCACCGGTTTGAGGAGGGAGAACGCAAAACGCAAGACGTGAAACGCGAGATTTCACGTCCCACGGTATAAGGAGGCAAATGAGCGAAGACCCAGACAACGCTACGCCCGACCAACAGCCCCCGCCCCGTTCCATCGCCATTGATGGACCGGCGGGGGCGGGGAAGAGCACAATAGGGCGGCTGCTCGCGGAGCATCTCCATTACCTCTTCCTTGATACGGGGGCCATGTACCGGGCGGTGGCGCTCGCGGCCCTGGGCCGCGGCATCGACGCCACCAACGAGCCTCTCCTTGCTGACCTTGCCGACCACTTACCCATCCACATTGAGAAACCTCGGAAGGGGGAGACGGACGGCAGGCCATACACGGTGCTGCTTGGGGATCGCGACGTGACATGGGACATCCGGAGGCCCGAAGTCGAGTCCGTGGTATCGGTGATCGCCTCCTGGCCGTCCGTGCGCACTTCGATGGTGGGTCAGCAGCGGCGTATGGCGCAGTTGGGGCCGGTCGTAATGGTCGGGCGCGATATTACCACCGAGGTGCTGCCCGATGCGGATCTGAAGATCTACCTCGACGCCAGCCTGCAGGAGCGAGCCAAGCGCCGCCATGATGAGCTGCTGAGGAGAGGCCGTGACGTGACTTTCGAGCAGGTGGAGTCGGAGATTGCCCACCGCGACGACCTGGATATGCACCGCAGCGCCGGGGCTCTCCGCATGGCGGAGGACGCCGTCCAGGTGAAGACGGATGGGCTGGAGATCGAGCAATCGCTCGCCAAAATCATGGGCATAGTACGCTCCTGGCGCGGACCCAACCCAGCGGGGAAGCCCGAGCAGCGGGGCTAGAGCGGGAAAAATAATCCTACCGGGGACAAAAGTACTTCCCCATTTTGCCAATTAGCGTAGTATAATCAACTTACAAGCCATTGTTGGCTTACCGGTGATCCTAATTACGAAGTCAGTTGGCCAATTACGCAATCACGGAGACACCTTATGCTCCCTCTCAATCTCACTGGCCGCTTCTGCCGCCTGGCGTTGGCGAGCGGGCTCCTGGCCATGCTCGTGAGCAGTTCGGCGGCCGGGGCCCGGCCTTTGGCCCAGCCTGCGAAGTTTGCCGACCCGGCCTTTGAGCGGACCTGGCAGCGCACCGACCTGCCGGTTGCTAAAGGACTCGTCGCCCGCACATGGTTTTGGGGACCACAGCCGGGCGTATCCAGGCTCGAATTGCTCCCAGGAAGCAGCTCCCCGCGCCTGGTGCAGTACTTCGACAAGGCCCGGATGGAGATAAGCGACCCCAAAGCCGACCCGAGCAGCCCCTGGTATGTAACTAATGGCCTCCTCACTGTCGAGCTCATAAAGGGTGAGCTCCTCGTTGACCCCACGGCCCACATGCCCCCTGGCCCGGCCAACATCCCCCTGGCCTCGGACCTTGACGACGCCAACGCCCCCACCTACGCCAGCTTCCGGTCGGTTGCCGACGTGCCCGGCAACAGCACGCATGGAGTAGGGCCCGCCACGGGCCAGGCTGTGGCCGCCACCATCAACCGCGCGGGGCAGGTGGGGCAAGACCCCTCTAAGGCGGCCCTCGGCAACGCCGTCAAGTACGCCCACTACGAACCTATCACCAAACACAATATCCCCGGCGCTTTCTGGGACTTCCTCAACAGCGTCGACCTCGTGTACGAGGGGGGCCAGACCAAGCTGCGCCGTCTCTCGGACCCCTGGTTTTACGCTACCGGCTACCCGATCTCCGAGGCTTACTGGGCGCGCGTGCGCATAGCCGGTCAGCTTCACGACGTGATGATCCAGACCTTCCAGCGCCGCGTGCTCACTTACGTGCCCGACAACCCTGCCTCATGGCGTGTGCAGATGAGCAACAGCGGCCAGCACTACTACCAATGGCGCTATGGGACGGCCCCATCTGTGGCGACCCCTGAGCCCGCCCGGCCCACCGGCCGGATTGCCTTCGCCTCCAACCGCGCCGGTGCCATGGGCATCTTCACTATGGCGTCTGACGGCTCGGACGTGCGCCAGGTGGCGAGCACATCCGGCGGCAACTTTGCCCCGCGCTTCGCGCCCGACGCCAAACGCCTGGTCTACTACAACGTGCCGCCGGGGCCGAGCGCATCAGCGAGCCTGGACGACCCTGCATTGTTTCCCAAATCCCGGATCATGTTCGCTTCCGACGCGCCGGGCGGTGAGGGCACCCCGCTGGGAGCCACTTCGGTAGCAAATTGGGACGCTCAGGCCGACCCGGCCTTTTCGCCCAACGGCATGTTCCTCGCGTTCAGGGGCAAGCCCGCAGGCGAGCAGGAGGGACTATTCGCGGCCAATCTGGCCAGCGATGCGGCCTTTATCCCCGTTATGCGCCTCACCACCGGAGCGTGGGACCGCCAGCCGGTGTGGAGCCCCGACGGCAAGACGATTGCCTTCACCTCCGGCTCCGCTGCCGATAACAGCCACATATGGATTATCGGGGCGGACGGCAGCGGCAAGCGCCGCCTGACAGATGACCTGCGCCAACAGTGGGATGCCGACCCTGCCTGGAGCCCGGACGGCAAGCGAATCGTATACGCTTCCACCGCCGCGACAGGTAAGTACGACATCTCGCAGGTGATGTTGGACGGCACTGTGAGCCATTCAATAACCGGTGGCGACACAAGCAACCAGCGCCACCCATTTTTCTCGCCGGACGGCGCCTGGCTCGTCTTCAGCAGCGACAAAGAGGGCAACCAGGAGATTTACGTGGCCCCAGCTGATGGATCGCGCTGGACCAACATCTCCCACTCCCCCTCTGCCGACGGCCAGCCCTCCTGGGTAAAGTAGCCCTGGCTTAGAGAGCCTAACAAGACCGCATAGGGGTTTAGGTGCTCTTAGTCCTCCAGAAGGTGCCCCAGGACCTTTTGGAGCCCTTTGCGGGGCACGCTTCCGTGAACCTTGCCCGACTGCCCGTTGATCAGCACCCTTTGGGGCTGCCCGTGGTACATATATTCGGTCAGCCAGATGGGTTCGAGGACCAACTTGAACGAGATGAAGGAGACGTTCGTCCCCTCGATGTGCACGTCTGTGGCCAGTCCGCTCACGTCCACATTGTGCGCTCTCACCTGCTCCATGCTCCGCTTGTGGGCAAGCTCGTGCGCCAGGACTGCCGCGTCGCTCATCGGTACGCTGTAAATCTCCGTGGGCCAGTGGGCCAGGAGGTCGGGTGAGTAGGGGACGAGCGTGTCTGCGCTGAACTCCAGGCCGTCTATCTCCTCCAGCGTTATGGACTTGGTGCCGGGGACCAGCAATTCATCGAAGAGCACCGGAACCACGCCGCTGATCGGGGCCTCGCTGATGCGGCCGAAGTCCTCTTTGATTGCGATGCCTCGCCAGCGCACATCGCAGGCAATGTTAAAGGTCCAGAAGGGGAGAAAGACAGGGCGGGCTGGGCTGAAGGTGGCCGCGTCCTGTAGGTCGGCGGGCCGGAAATGCCGCTCCTCGAGCCATAGCCTCGCGTGTTCGAGGGCGGCGGATCCGTTGAACGCGAAGAGGACGACCCCTTCCGGCTTTATCAGCTCCTGCTCTGTCTCGGTTACCACCACGTGGGGTGCGCCACAGAATGGGCAATCGGTGCTCACCCGTGAAGGGGGCACCAGCACTGAGGCTCCGCAACTCCCACACTGCAGGGTGCGGGCCGTGGGCAGCTCCCAGCGATGGCCCTTGGCGGTGTACATAGCCGCGATCCAGTCCTGCTCCAGGCCCGCCTGCGCGGTCTCTTGGGCCGCCTGTATATAGCCGCAGAACTGGCAAGTGAGGCCGCCCTTCAGCAGGTCGTAAGCGAGCGTGCCGCCGCACTCCGGGCATTTGTATGCGTGCTCGTCCCCGCCCGCCACGGTGGCTTGCGGGGTCAGGGGCCCGGCGACGTGGTTGGGATCGACGATGTCCTCGGGCCTCAGGCGGCCGTCCAGGATAGCGAGGTCCATGCGAGCTTCCGGGTGATTAGGATAGGCGGCCAGCACGTTTTCAAGGCACTGGCGCTTCTCCACCGGGTCGACCGTCACTTTGCTCAAGTAGTACCAGGCCTCCGTTTCCTGCTCCGTATCCGGATCGACTCGCAGCACCCATTCCAGGTAAAAGCGAGCCTCATCGGCGTCCTTCGCTATCGCCGCCGCAACGCCATGCACCAGTAAATCCCGCGCTTCATCAGACATCAAAAGCCTCCCAAGAAAAACGGAGCGTCATATTCCAGTACGACAAACAGTCATGCCCCGTCTCAGCCAAGCAACTGCTCCAGGTGATTCTGCCATGCCTGAAGTCCCTCCGTTGAGAAATGCACCGTCCACCGTCCGTCGTCCACCGTCCATCGTCTGCCTCATGCCCCGGCTTTCCCCACCC
>JBJMMB010000245.1:0-13580 GCA_045805005.1 Chloroflexia bacterium | reverse complement strand
TATTCACGAAAATCAAGCGCGAAGACTTCCAACGTAAGGGTAGGTCCAGTAAGTCGTAATGCAGGGTCAGCTTGAACTCATTAACGTACCTGGCGCTGCCCATTGCCTTAAGCCGTTTCGCAAGTGCTTTGGCGTAGCAGTGGGCACACCCAGGACTAACTTGATCGCACCCCGTTAGAGGGTTCCAAGTGGATTCGGTCCACTCGATGCTAGACTTCTCGGCCATGCTTGGTCCTCCATATTAGCGGAAAACAAGCGACTCAACATAACTTGAACCTATCATAGCACTTATGTTCTATTCTGTCAAGATCTGAGCGGAAATTGCAATATTGAGCACCGAGAGCTTGCCGTGGTGATGGTCTGGCTGCTATCTACTAGCCGGAGGAGCCACCGCCAACCCGTCGTATGACTGCGAGGCCCAGGCAGCGAGGAACTTGGGCCATGGCACGAGGTACTCGTACTTGCGCTGCCAGTTGGTGCTGGTCGGGCCGAGCACGTCGCGGATGAGAGCGCCGTCGGAGTTGTAGCCCATCACCACGGCAGCGTGGTCGTTGCCCAGCACGGTCTGGTAGGTGCTGCCGTCGGGCATGACCCAGGTGGAGGGCTTGCCGGGCTTGAAGTCGGCGGTGGTCTTGATCCAGACCAACTCGCCCCGGCGGAGAGCGACCTCCAGCGCGGCCTGGCTGCGCACCGCCGCGACCTTTAGCCCGTAATGCTCGAAGAGGCGGCGCATGGCGAAGCCTGTAGTGCGGGCGAGGAAGTTGGTCTTGTAATTCCCCGAGTATGAGTTTATGATGTCGCCGCCGTAGATGAATATGCCCTTCGCCGTCTCTTTGTAGTATGGCTCGATACTTTCATCGACGCCCACGATAGCGAGTTGCTCGTCCAGGCTTACGTCGAACCCATAGGTCTTCAGCACCACCCAGGCGGCGTCGAACTCGCAAGAGTAGTGGTACACCTGGTTCTTCTTGGTCGCGGCGGGCAAGTACACATCATAGCTGCGGCCGTTGACCACTATCGGGGTGGGGTTCGCGCCCTGCTCTTTGCTCTCCAAGACCTCTTCGGGAGTATCGGTTGGGGAGGGCTCCGCTTGCGTGGCGCGGGGCAGCAGGGTCGGCTCATATGTCGATATAGCGGTTGGCGCCGGGGCGGAAGGAGCCTCCTGCGTGGCGGTAGCTTCGCGGGTTGGAGTATCAAGCGGCGTCGCGGTAGCCGCAACGGTAGGAGTATCCGCTTTTGTTGCTGTCGCTACGGGGGTAGGCGAAGCAGTCGGCGGCGGTGGCGTTTCCGTTGCGACCGGGCTGGGGCTCGGCGGCTCGGTCGTGGCAGTCGCGGGCGGCGTAGGGGAGGCTGCATAGGTCGCGGTGACTGTAGCGTCCGCGACCTGCGCGATGGTAGGCTGCCCGCCTGGGTCGCCAAAATCGCAACCGCCCAGGCCGAACGCCAGCGCCGCGAGCAGCAACAGGGGAACGACCTTGGGGTGGAGGGATGTGTCGAAGTGGTGGACGAAGTGGATCACGTGACCCCCAATTATACCAGGCGTCCGCCAAAGGGGGTACTACTGTTCCATGCCAAAAGCCCTTCAAAAACGCCGGAGGCGTTTTTGAAGGGCTTTTGGCATCATCCCCTACCTGCTACAATCCGGGAAGAAAGCGTTGGAGACAATCTTGGAGGTCTGCCCCCTGGTGGCGTTGTTACCTGGGCGGAAGTATTTGCGCTCGTAGGGGGGCATGCAGGGTTCGCTGTCGGAGCCGCATCGATAGCCGTCCATGATGAGGCGCGCCCCCAGCAACTGCGTGTACGTGTAGAACGTGTGGTCCGCCGGTATGTCTTCGAATATTTGCAGGCTGTGGGGGTCGTGGAATCCAGCGGTGTTGGAGACGACCTTCGCCAGTTGCCCGCGGGTGATGTCGCTGCCGGGTCGGAAGTAAGGGCGGTTGCCAGGTCTGACGCAAGGCTCCCCCGCCTCGCCACATGCGTAGCCGCTGATGTAGCCCCGCGAGGCCAGCCGCTGAACGTGCGCGTAGAAGGGGTGGTTCGGTGGCACGTCCTCGAACGCCTGCGGGCCGGGCGTGTCGGAGAAGCCCGCCGCGTTGGAGACTATCTTAGCAAGCTGACCCCGCGTGACGTTGTTGTTGGGACGGAAGCTGCTGTCGCTGTAGCCCGAGACGATGCCCAGGCACGACAGGTACTTGATGTTCGCGTAGAAGGGGCTGTCGGCGAGCACGTCTGTGAAAGATGTCGTGCAGGCCGTAGGGGTCACACGCGGTGTGCTGGTGGGCACGGGCGTGGCGCAGGAGCTGTTGTAGCGCTCCAGGAGCGTTAGATCATCGAAGGTGTTCACGAACTGGCCCGCCGCCCACACGTCGCCTGTCGAGGCCGCGGATACCGCCTGCAACTCATTGCTTCGCGGCCCTGGATTGGGGCTCTCCACCTGGCTCCAGGCGTGCCCATCCCACCTCAGCACGAGCGTCTGGGGGAGGAATTCGGGGTCGCTGAAGTACCTGCCCACCGCCCACACGTTGTCGCTCGCGCTCCCCGTCACGCCCCATAGGTCGTTAGCGTTCGGGCCGACATTAGGCGTAGTCTCCACCTTCCACTGGCTGCCGTCCCAATGCTGGGCGAAAGTCTGGTCAGGGCCCGCACCCTCTCGGAAGTAGCCCACGGTCCACAGGTCGCGGGCCCCCAGGGCCACTACCCCGGTCAGCACGACGAGGTTGCCTGCCTTGGGGCCGAACACCTGCGTCCACTGCCCGCCATCCCAGTGCTCGATCAGGCCCTGGGCGGAGCCGCCCGTATCGTAATAGCCCACAGCCCACACATCGTCCCTGGCAACAGCCGCCACGCCCGTGTAGCTAAAGGTTTCGGTGTCGGGGTAGGCATAGGGCACCGCATCCCACCGGGTGCCGTTCCAGTGGATAGCCAGGGCGTGGCTGCGCAGACCTGCTGACGTATAGCCCACCGCCCACACATCGTCAGCCGCGAGCGCCGACACGCCGTACAGATTGTTCGAATAGAGGTCGCCATCCGGGCTGGGCACGATGGCCCAGTGGGCGCCATCCCAGTGCTCGACCAGCGTATGCCTCACGAAGAAAGCGCCTAAGTATGAGCCCACGGCCCACACATCATGGGGTGATAGCGCGGACACGGCCCAGAACTGGCTAGAGTCGCCAACATTCGGGCTCGGCGCTATCTCCCAGCGGGCCCCGTTCCAGTGCTCTACAAGAGTCCTCTTGCCCCCCGCCACCGTGTAATCCTCCCAGTAGCCCACAGCCCAAACGTCGTTCGCCGAGATAGCCGACACTCCATTGAGCCAGTCGGACGTCGTCCCGATATTTGGGCTCGAGGTCGCCCTCCAGGCAAGCACGCAACCGGGCGTGCCCGTGGAGGTCGGGGTGGCGGTTGCGCCGTCGACGGGGGTGTCTATGGCAACGGTTTCGACCGTATTGGAGTAGCCGCCCCGTGGGGCGCCACTGGCTGCGGGTTGGTTTGCTGATGCTTGCCAGGGTGCAAATGCCAGGGCCAGTAGCCCCAAAACCGCTGCCGCGAAAGCAGCCAGGTAACGTTCTTTCATTGTCTCAGTCCTCATTGACGGTTGATAAACCGGGAAAATTGTATCATTGCATTGTCTTCCAGCGGTTCCCGGCGGTTCTATTATTTGCCCTTATGTGTGACATCCTACCTGCCACACTCGGTTGAACCCCTCCCTTTCCCGGCGTTTGATACTGTCTCCCCGCCCATTCCATCGGCCCTTGGGCACTCCATCGTTCGCGTAACGCCGTGGACTACTTATTAGACAGAGCCCGCTTGTAAATGGTTCAGTCAGGCGTCACATCGACGCAAACCCCCGACCCCCTGCCCCAGCACCCAATATCGGTCCGCAGCCCCATCCATAGCTCCAGGTGCCCGTCTATAATGTATGAGCATACCTCTATCGCGGCGGGCAACACTCAACGGAGGAGCGATCAAATGGCACAGGACCTGGCGAACGAAAGAGTGACAATTCGAGATTTGGGGGATGGGCTGGTTATCAGGCTGGCCACCGTGGCCGATACCGAGGAACTGGCGGCTTTCAACGCCAATATTCACCGGATGGCCGGAGCTACCGAGCCGGATGAGGGGATCGCGGGTTGGACTAGGGAGCTTATGAAGGGGGACCACCCGACCGTTAGCGCGAGTGACAATTTACTGGTGGAGGATACTCGCACCGGTGCTATCGTTTCGACCGCCAACCTCATCTCGCAGACCTGGTCATATGGTGGCATCCCGTTTGGGGTGGGACGGCCCGAGTTGGTGGGCACCCTGCCCGACTACCGCAACCGCGGCCTGGTACGCGCCCAGTTCGAGGTGATCCACAGGTGGAGCGCCGAGCGAGGCGAACTCGTGCAAGCGATCACCGGCATACCCTACTACTATCGCCTGTTCGGCTACGAGATGGCCTTGCAATTCGATGCGTTGCGTCTGGGCTACAAGCCGCACGTCCCGGTGCTGAAAGAGGGGGATCCGGAGCCTTACCGCTTCCGCCCGGCAACGGACGACGATATACCCTTCCTCTCCGAGGTCTACGCTCATTCAATGCAGCGGGCGCCGGTGGCCTGCCTGCGTGACGAGAGAATATGGAAGTACGAGCTGCACGGGCGCGACGACGCCAGCACCTACCGGCGCATTTTTCAGGTGATCGAGCACGCGGGCAGCGGCGAACCCGTTGGCGTGCTCGATCACCCGGCGAGGCTGAACGGAACGGTAATTATCTGCGGCTTCTACGAGCTCAAGCCGGGCGTATCCTGGCTGGCGGTTACCCCGAGCGTTCTGCGCTACCTGTGGGCCACCGGCAAGCAGTATGCGGAGTGCGACAAGAAGCAAGAAGTGGGGGGCTTCGCGTTCATGCTGGGCACCGAGCACCCGGTTTACGAGGTGGCTCACGAGCTTTTGCCCCGCGTGCGCCCACCCTACGCATGGTACATCCGCGTGCCCGACCTGCCCGCCTTCATACGGCACATAAGCCCGGTGCTGGAGCAGCGCCTCGCGGACTCCCCCGCCGTGGGTCACACAGGCGAGTTGAAGATTAGCTTCTTCCGCGACGGCCTGCGCCTCGTCTTCGACAAAGGCCGCATATCCGCCGAGTCCTGGCGGCCCACCCCCGAAGACCAGGGCTCGGCTGCCTTCCCCGACCTCAGCTTCCTGCGCTTGCTCTTCGGCCATGCCTCTCAAGAGGACCTGCGAGCCGCCTATGCCGACTGCAACCCTGGTACCGGAGAGGCCCGCGTGCTCCTCAAATACCTCTTCCCCAAGCAAACTTCAAATGTTTGGGCGCTGGGGTAGACCTCACGTTTTACGCACTTCTTCCAGGTCCTTCTCGTACACAACCGAAGTATTGGCCTTCACAAACCCCACCAACTCGTAGAGGCGCAGGGCCCCCGTTGGGCTCTCGGCGTCTACGCCCAGGACGGCGGTGTCGACGCCCGCGGCTTTGAGCCTGCGCATGGAGGCGAGCAGCAAGGAGCGCCCGAGGCCGAGCTTACGGAAGCCCCGCCGGGTGCCGAGTACGTGGACCCAGCCCTCGTTGCGGTGATAGGCGGCGTTGTCTTCGGGGTCGATACCGCACTGGGAAAATGCGACGTACGTGCTGTCGGGCGCGACGGCTATCAGGTCCAATTCAGGGTCGTAGTTCGGGCTTTCCAGTATGTGCTTGCGGTCCTCGACGCCCATCGGGTGGAAGTTCCAACTGTCTATGAACGTCTCGTTGAACATCTCCACCCACTGCTCTGCGTCCGCCTCGCCCTGACCCTGACTGAGAGTGAAGCCCTCCGGGAACTCAGGCTCGGGGATAGGCTCGGCGAGCGGCCGGGCCATCTTATACATGTAGCGCACCGGGCGGAAATCGTTCGCTTCGAGCAGCTCCTGCCTGTATGCTACGTACTCCGGCGTGCTTACGTGCAGCCCGGACCGGACGAAAGCGGGCATCTTGCGCTCGCGCCCCATCTGGCGAGCTACGTCGCCGGCCCACTCGATGACCTCGTTATCCAGGCCCGTATCTCGCACGTCGGGGTGGACGCGAAAATAGAGGTAAGTGTCCACCTTCCCCTCTTCCGGCTCCTCGGCAACTCTTAGCCTCCCGAGCCCCACGACCCGCCCTCCGGCGTCCTGCCACACCCGTATATCTCGCTCCTTATCCAGGACGTCCGGCGACGCCAGCCATGCCCCGAACGTAGCGGGCGTGGCATACGGTTCCTCTTCAAGCCTGTCCACCTCGTTGCACACGTTCACAAGATCACATACCGCTTGTAGGTCCGCCTCGCCCCTGTAAGGGCCGGTGGTAAAAGTTGTTTGCGTTTCCATGATGCTCCTTTAGGTCGGGGATCAGGGATTAAGAGTCAGCGTCTGCCTACGAACCCTGATCCCTGACCCCTGACCCCTAACCCGGTTTCCAGTTCCAAACCGCCTCGTCGCCGGTTCGTTCCGGCAGGTAGCATCCGTCGATTTTCTCCGGGCGCATATATTTTGCCAGGAAGTCGACCTCGCCTCTACGCTCTACTCGCCAGACAGCGCCTTCCACAGGATCGATAGCGCCGTGGGCCGAGCCCTCCTTGTCAAACCTCCCAAGCATCTGCTCGATGCTCGTGGGGCCATGCCAGGTGTAAGGTGTTACGAACTCCCCGCTCTGCGCTACCTCCAGAAAATTGCGGTAGACCACCCGTCTGTTGTTCCTAAACAGGTCGAAGGCCACGAACGGCTCGTGCGCCAGTCGGTAGCGCGTGCCGTGCGCCTGCGCCAGCCATTCCCCGCAGAGCCTCTCGCCCTCCGATAACACCGCCCGGAAGCGGGCCTCGTTCGCACAAGCCCAGTGTGCGAAGTAGTGGTGCTGCTCGAAAGCCGAGGTGGTCGCTAGGTAGCCCGCCCTCGTCAAAGGCAGGATGACTCCGTTCAGCAAGGCCACTCCAACGTTCGAGCCGTCGAGCTTCTCCTGCACCAACACCAGGTCGTGCCTATCCCTCACTCTGTCCGTGCAGATGCGCGCCTGCCCATCCGAAATCCGGTGGTCGCCCGGTCCAAGCCTGCTCCCCGGCAAGTGCGGAATGCTCCCATATGATTTGCCGCCCAGAGGTTTCTCGCTCATGTCTCACCGCCTGGCCCCTGTCCTTTGGCGCAAGCGGCAGTCGAAGACATCGACTGCTTATGCCCAGACAGAGCCCAGTGAGCATCCTAGCACAACAGCGAGCGGCAAACATCGGACTGCAGATGTAAGCTTATATACTCCAAGACCTGGGGACGAACAGGCGCTCGAAGGTGCTGATGGCGAAGCGGTCGGTCATGCCCGCGATGTAGTCCACCACCAGGCGCTCCGCGGGCTCGTTGCGGGGGTTGCGCTGCAACTCGGGGGGTAGCTCCTCAATATGGTGGCAGAAATAGTCGAACAGTGTAATGATCAGGTGGTCCACTTTGCCCACCTCGGCCTTGGCTTCCGAGCCCACGTACACCCGCTCGTAGAGGAAGTGCTTCAACTCGTCGGCGGGGCCCTGCACCTCGGCCCCCACCTTCAACTCGATGTCCCTGCGGTCCTGCTTCGCCAGATCCTCGTCAGGATAGGCCAGCCCCCAGTTCTGCTCGATGATGTCGGTCACCAGGGTATTGATACGCCGGGCGTTGGTGTTGCCAAGCACCCGCGTCACGGAGGCGGGGAGGTCTTTAACGCTGATAATGCGCGCCCTGATCGCGTCGTCGGTGTCGTGGTTGATGTAGGCTATGGTATCGGCCAGCTTGACCAGCTTCGACTCCACCGACCCGTGCCCCTTCCCCTCTGAGGCCAGCCCCTCCTCCACCGGCGTGGAGGTGACCAAGGCCTCGCGCACCTCATTGGTCAGGTTCAGGCCCTCGCCGCCGTTTGCGAGGTAGTCCACGATGCGCAACGACTGGTGGTTGTGCTTGAAGCTGGGGTCGTATATCTGCCTGAGAGCGTCCTCGCCCGCGTGCCCGAAAGGTGTGTGCCCCAAATCGTGGGCCAGGGCGATAGCCTCCGTCACGTCCTCGTTCATGCGTAGGGCGCGGGCCATGGTGCGGGCAATCTGTGACATCTCCAGCGTATGCGTTAGCCGGGTCCGGTAGTGGTCGCCGATCGGCCCGATGAACACCTGGGTCTTATGCTTCAACCGCCTGAATGACTTGGAGTGAATAATTCGGTCGCGGTCCCTCTGAAACGCCGTCCTCAGCGGCGACTCGTCCTCCTCCACCGGCCGCGCAGCCTCCGCCGCCTTAGCCGCCAAAGGCGACAGCCGCGTATACTCCTCCCTCTCCAACCTCTCCCGCACCCTATCGGGGGTTTCGTCAATATCACTCATAATCTCTCCTACGTAACGATTATTGAACCGCAAAGGCGCAGGAGATCATTATCTCTTAATCTCTGCGCCTCTGCGCCTCTGCGGTTCAATAATCGGTCCCTACTTATCCTCATCTCCCACGCCCAAGGCTGCCTGGGCGGCGGCCAAACGAGCTACCGGGACGCGGTAGGGGCTGCAGCTTACGTAGTTCAGGCCAGCGGAGTGGCAGAAGTGGATGGACGAGGGGTCGCCGCCGTGCTCACCGCAGATGCCCACTTTCAGGTCGGGGCGGGTCTTGCGACCCAGCTCCACGGCGGTCTGGATCAGCGCCCCCACGCCTTCGCGGTCCAGCACCTGGAAGGGGTTCTTAGGCAGGATGCCCTGCTCCACGTACTGTAGGAGGAACTTCCCCTCGGCATCGTCGCGGGAGTAGCCGTAGGTGGTCTGGGTGAGGTCGTTGGTCCCAAACGAAAAGAACTCGGCGTGCTCGGCTATCTGGCCCGCCGTCAGCGCCGCGCGGGGGATCTCGATCATCGTGCCGAACTTGTACGGCACCTCGCGCCCCGCCTCCTTCTTCACCTGCTCAATAGCGTCCTCAAACTGGTCTCTCACCCGCTTCAGCTCGTTCACGTGCCCCACCAGCGGTATCATTATCTCGGGGTGCGATTCCTGCCCCTCGGCCAGCAATTGCGCCGATGCCTTGAGGATCGCCCGCACCTGAATGTCGTAGATCGCGGGGTAGAGGATGCCCAGGCGGCAGCCGCGCAGGCCCAGCATCGGGTTCTGCTCCCGCATCTGCCCCACCACCGACAACAAATGCTCCTTGCGCCTGTACTCGTCTGTGTCCGCCTTGCCGCGCTCGCGCAACTCGGTGGTCTCCACCAGCAGCTCGTCGTATGACGGCAGGAACTCGTGCAGGGGTGGGTCGAGCAGGCGGATGACCGTAGGCCGTCCCTCCATCGCCTTGAGGATCCCATAGAAGTCGCCCTGCTGGATCTTCTCAAGCTGGTCGAGGGCGCTATGGTAGTCCTTCACAGCCTGCGAAGCGGCCGCGGCCTCCTGGGCCTTGCGCAGCGCCTCCTCCGCTTCGGGCCGCTTGTCGCTGTCGCCGGCTAGCTTGTTCAGGGCCTGCTGGGCGTCATACACCGCGCCGTCCAGCCTCGTGCCCTCTGCCGCCGAGAGGATCATCTGCCGCACGACGGGGAGGCGCTCCTCCTCAAAAAACATGTGCTCGGTGCGGCACAGCCCGATGCCCTGCGCCCCGTAGGACACCGCCCGGACGGCGTCGCGGGGGTAGTCCGCGTTGGCCCATACCTCCAGCTTGCGCGTGGCGTCGGCCCAGCCTAGCAGGGTCACCAGGTCGTGCTCCTCCTCGAACCTCGGCTCGATAAGCGCGATGGCCCCCTCGAACACCTCCCCCGTGGTGCCGTCTATCGAGATGGTGTCTCCCTCGGGCACGGTGTGCCCGCCCGCGGTGAAGAAGCCCTCCTGGTCGTTCACGTGGAGGCCGCCGTTCTCGGCCCCGGCCACGCACACCTTGCCGAACTGTCGCGCCACCACCGCGGCGTGCGACGTGGCCCCGCCCCGTGCCGTAAGCACGCCCTTCGCCGCGATCATGCCGTGCACGTCCTCCGGGTTAGTCTCCTCGCGCACCAGGATGACTGCCTGCCCTTCATGCCCCAGCCGCTCGGCCTCGTCCGCGGTGAAGACCGCCTTGCCCACCGCCGCGCCGGGCGCCGCGTTCAGGCCCACGGCCAGCATCTTCCCCTCGGCCCGCGCCCGGTCCTTGTCGTTGTCGTCGAAGCGCGGCAAGAGGAGTTGCACTACATGCTCAGGCTTGACCCGTCGGAGCGCCTCATCTTTGCTGATTAATCCTTCCGATACCATATCCACTGCTGCTTTCACAGCAGCTGCGGCCGTACGCTTACCGGAGCGGGTTTGCAGCATGTAGAGCTTTCCTTGCTCGACTGTGAACTCCATGTCCTGCATGTCGCTGTAGCTCTGCTCCAGACTTTTCCCTATTTCTTCAAACTGCCTATAGATGTCAGGCATCACCTGCTTCAACTGAGCAATCTTCTGCGGGGTGCGCACGCCGGCCACCACATCCTCGCCCTGGGCGTTCGTCAGGAATTCGCCATATAAGCCATTCTGCCCTGTGGCCGGATCACGAGTGAAGGCTACACCTGTGCCCGAGTTGTCATCCATGTTACCAAAGACCATCATCACGACGTTAGCAGCTGTGCCCAGGTCGCTCGGTATGTTTTCAGCACTGCGGTAGGCGGCCGCTCTGGGTGAATACCACGAACTGAACACCGCGTCGATAGCTAGCCTCAATTGCTCATATGGGTCATCAGGGATCGACCGCCCGGTCTGGCGCTGTACCACTTTCTTGAACTGCTCCACCACCTTCTTCAGGTCATCCGCCGTCAGCTCGGTATCGAGCGATACCCCTCGGTCGTGCTTGATGCCGTCTAGGAGGTCGTCGAAGTAGTGTGCCTCCACCCCCATGACGATACGCCCGAAGAGCTGGATGAAGCGTCGGTAGGCGTCATAGGCGAAGCGCTCATTGCTTGATATCTTGATCAATCCCTGTAGGGTTTCTGGGTTAAGTCCCACATTCAGAATTGTGTCCATCATGCCCGGCATGGAGAACTTGGCCCCCGACCGAACAGATACAAGTAAAGGCCTCTCAGCATCACCAAACTTCCTACCGGATTGGGTCTCGACCGTTTGGAGCGCCTCCATCGCCTGGTCCCACATACCGGGAGGGAACTTGTCGCCGTTGGCGTAGTAAGCTCTACATGCCTCGGTGGTGATCGTGAAGCCGGGAGGCACCGGCAGGCCCACGTTGGTCATCTCGGCCAGCCCTGCCCCCTTGCCGCCCAGCAGGTCCTTTTGCCCGGCGTTCCCCTCGTGAAACAGGTATACCCACTTATGTCCTGCTTGTGTCTCCTGCGTCGTGCTGCCTGTTGTGGTTGCCATTGTCATTCTCCTTTGTGAATATGGCCTACGGTTCTATGCCGCTATTGGTTGCGTCTCAAGGCTGCGTTCGCCAGCCTTTCCAGCACATCTTCTTTGAGGTACGGTTTCGGGAGCGTCAGGGCTCTCGCCGGTTGATCGAGTTAATTGTATACCAACCTCCTAATTGGTCTAGTCCTCATGGGAATCTGCTACGCACCTGTGTCACCGGGGGTAACGCTTCGCAAGCTCATTCGTATGCCTATATGCCGCCCGGCCCTATGACATCAACGACCGCCCCCGCCGCTCGCCGGAGCGTTTCCTTGTCCTCTGGGGTGTAAGGCCGGTCGTGTATACGTGGGCCCAGCCTGATCTCTCCCACGTCGTGGTCGCCGCTCTTGAGGGGTATGCTTATCTCCGTGATCCCGTCTCTCCACTCGCCCCTGCTGCCCAGGAATTCCAGCCGCCCTTCCTTTCGCACGTAGACCGCACCGCCGGTAGCCCCATAACCTTCCACCGCCTCGTCAAGCAAGCACATGACCACCTTGCGCGAATCGAGCACTGCCAGGCTGGCGCGCAGTTGGGCGCTCAGGGCCTCCAGCCTCTTGGCCGGGTCGGGAGCCTCTTTGAAGCGTCTATCCACGATGGCCTGGAGCCAGTTCTTGATAGGCGTGAAGGAGGTGGCGAGCGCCAGGGTGGTGAGCACGATGGCCGCGTCCGATCCCTCCCTCGTTACCCCCACGAATAGCTTCTGGAAGAAAGTGATGGAAGCGGAGTAGAGGCCCGCCAGGATAGCAGTGAGTGGCACGTACACAAGGGCCCTGTTGATGATCAGGTCTATGTCATACAACCGGTAGCGCAGGATAGAAATGCCGATTGATATAGGGAGAATCGCCAGGCACAGGTAGAGCGCGGGCACGTAAGCCAATTCATAGAACGCCCGCTTAGGGCCGGGCCGGCTCAGTGTCAGGTCAATGAGACCGGGCATAGTTACGATGAGGCCGCCGCAAATAGTCACGGTTATTCCGAACACCACCCACTTGGCCTGCTGCCGCTGTGTCGGGCCTAACACAGTGCGGTACTTGTAAATCTGCGAGAAAAGGGGCGGCAACCACAGGAGCAGCAAGACCCCGACCAGAATTGTGGTGGGCCAGTTCTCCGGATAATAACTCGTGTGAGCCAGAAAGCTCCAGGGAATGCTGAGTGCGGCGAACAGCAGAAAAGTCCACATCATGCGGCGAGGCACAAATCGCCCGTCCGGGAAGAGAAAGAAGAATGCTCCTATGCTTGCCCAGGCAATGTAGTGCACGGCCATCCAAGGGATGCTCCACACCAGTTGGACCTCCACCAATGCCGACATCGTGGGGATGGCGGCGGTTCCAAAGGTGAGCAGGGCCAGCGAAGTCAGCAAGGCCATCCAGTCGTCCGACTTACGGGCGAAGATGGCGATTGCGACAGCCGCGAATACCAGGGCGACGAGCACTTCAAGGATGAGGTTATAACTTGCGTAAGCTTCGGGAGACATGCCAAGTTGCGTGGGATCGCTGGCGTGGAGCGTAATGCCGGCGCGCACATCTCCTGTGTGGTTAGCAAGCTGGTTATAGCGAGCAGGGAGGCTGATGGCGAACATCGTCACAGTCAGCAACGTAACCAGCGCCCACGCCGCCCGCGCAAGCGCGAGCCGGTTGCCACTCAGATGAGTCCGCGGCTCAGTTTGCCCGTCCGGGCTTACAGCCAGGCCAGGGGCTGATGGTTGGCTTACGCCGGTCTTAGTTGTAGTCAGTCGCACATTCATAAGGTACGGGCTGCTAGATATCGGGCGCAATATTTCATCCGCTGCTCTTCGGCCAGGCAAGATACTACTGCCGACTGAGATACACCACGAGATCCGTCGCGGGCACCTCCACCCCCATCTGACCCAGGATGGTGCCCAGTTGGGCGCGGTGCTCGGTCTGGTGGTTGGTCACCTGGAGGAGCATGTGCCACACTTTGCGGGTGCGGTTCTTGCCGTCGGGGCCTGTGTACGTGACCTCCTCGTTGAGATCGGAATCGCTCAGGTTCGCGAGATACGCCACCGTTTCAGTGTGTATCTGGTTCCACCAGTCAACGAGCACCCGCATATCTGCAAAGTCCTCGCCCCTGGGCAGCCTCCCCGGCGCATCCCCCAGGCACCTCCGCACCCACATCCACTCCGACACCGCCATGTGCGCAAGCGTATCGTGGATCGAGCCATACGCCCCGCTCTCAGGCACCCTCCGCAGGGCCTCATCGTCCAGCCCCTCGACCACCCCCAGCAGCCGGTCCCTG
>JBJMMB010000244.1:0-7714 GCA_045805005.1 Chloroflexia bacterium | reverse complement strand
GACCCAGGAGAGACAACCCTCTATCAGTATGATTACACAGGAGGATACGGTCAATGTTGAACTTTCTAAGATTCGTTACAGCCCTCACGATGGTGGCTTTGACGAGCACCATGTTCGGTAGCGCAGGTGCAATGGCAGCGCCCGCAGGCTACCCGGCTGCGCAGACAACCCTGCCTGCCGACGTGTTGCAGTACGAGTGGGTCCTGGAGTATTTCAACACCGATGCCAAGTCCGCCGGACAGGACGTTTCCTCTTCCCGGATCACCATCAAGTTCGAGGCAGACGGCAACCTGAGCGGCTCGGGCGGGTGCAACGACTATTTCGGTAGCTATATTGTTTCCGGCCAGAATATGACCATCTCCAACAATCTGGGCTCGACGCAGAAGGCGTGCGCGGGACCGGTGATGGCGAACGAACAACTGTACTTCCGGCTCCTACTGACCGTCAATGCATATGTTCTCAACCAGGGCAAGCTGGATCTCGTTTACGCCGATGGTCATAATGCCATGACATTTACCGCCGGCGCGGCCCGGGGTGGTCAGGGCGGTAAGGCGGCTCTCCCCGCGGAGGTTGTGCAGACTGAATGGATCTTGAGGTATTTCAACAGCAGCCTCAAGGCAGACACAGACGTGGCTGGGGTCGGTTTGTCGATCAAGTTCGAGGCAGACGGCACTCTTAGTGGGTTCTCGGGCTGCAACAACTATTCAGGCTCCTATACGGTTTCCGGCCAGCAACTGACGATTGGGAAGGATCTCATCACGACCAGGATGGCTTGCACTGCGGCGCTGTCCACGCTGGAGAGTCGCTACCTCAGGCTCCTGCCCACCGTCAAGAGCTACTCGGCAACCGCTAGCCGGCTTCAACTGGTCTACGGCGACAACGGAGCCGCGATGGTCTACATTCCCAGGGCGAACGCGCCACAGGTGGAACCGCCTTTCCCAACAGGCATGCCCAGAACAGGCGAGGGCACGCTATCACTAATGCTCCTTCTGCTAGCGGGCTCGTTCGTGGCGCTCTGCTCGGGTTTCGCTATGAGGAAGGATCGGGCCGGGGGCAGCGGGCAGTAAACAGCAGGCAGCAGGCAGCGCTTGACCCTGCTGACCTCGGTACTTAGCTGGGTTTCACGCTATGCAGCAATTATTTGAGGCTGTTTCCAGCGTTGGGTGGTTAGTATACCTTCTGACCTTCGTATTGCTCCTTGTGGAGACGGCGGGGGTGCCTCTGCCTGCCCTGACTTTTGCTCTCCTGGCTGCTACCCTCGCCGGCAGCGGCTCGTTGAATTTCGTTGCCGTCCTGCTGGCCACGATTCTGGGTGGGACGATTGGTGGGCCGATCGGGCACTCGCTGGGCCAGCGTCGCGGCCGGCCTCTCCTGGAGAAAATTGGCGGGCGGGTGAAGATCACCCCGGAGCGGATCGACTCGACCCAGGAGCAATTCGAAAAGCGCGGCAAGACCATCGTGCTGGCTCGCTACTTCGTACCGCTACTCCCATGGTCCGCGGGCATTTTCGCCGGAATAGCGCATATGCCGAGGCGCACCCTGTTGCTGTACAACTTCTTCGCCATAACGATGTGGGCCGTCCTGGAACTGACCATCGTGGCCTACTTCAGCTCAGCGATCAAGGACTTCCTCGGCAAATTCAGCGTCACAGGGGTCTGCTGGATAGTCACGGGCATAGTGGGGACGGTCTTACTTGTGCTCTTTTTCCGCCGGCGGAGGCAGGTAAGAAGCGCGACCATTGGGGTCGAGGGGGGGCGAACCTCACCTTGAGACTAGTAAGACGCTAATCTTGCGGTTCACAGAGATACTCTATTTTAGCTCAGTGTAGGGGATGCGCTTCGTTGTTATCATGTTCAACAGTAAACGTAGACCTTGAGGTCATATGCAGAGGAGTGTCGCGCTGACAATATAGTCTTCTTTGCCGGGGCATCGTGTTCGCTTATGCGCCGCGATGCTACAAACTTTATGATACCGGATAGCAAATTAGCCCAAAGGAACGCCATGCGAGTGGGTTCCCATTCAAAAATACGGGTACTACTCGTAGAAGACCATCCCAGGGCTCGTGCCGGGCTGGAGCTTTTCATAGAGGCATTCCCCGACCTTCTGCTCCTGGGCCAGGTAGCCACCGGCGAGGAGGCAATCGAGTTCTGCGACCGCAGCGAGCCGGACGTGATCGTGATGGATATTAAGCTACCGGGTATCGACGGCATAACTACGACCGCGAGCATCCGCGGGACTCACCCCGGCGTGCAGGTCGTGGCCTTATCAACCTTCCGCGAGCAAGACCTTGTGGAGAGAGCGTTTGAGGCGGGTGTCAACAGCTACGTGCTGAAGACTTCACCTGCCCACGATTTGATTGATGCCATCCGCGCGGCCTATATCCCTGTGCAACCGCCATCCGGCGATCAGGGGCGGGGTACCAGTGGGCAGTAGGCAGTGGGCAGTGGGCAGTATTTGCCGGTTGCCTCCTGCTGACTGCCTACTGCCCGCTGCCGGCTGATCCCTGATCGAGGAGATATTCATGATGAACCAAAAGAAACGCTGGAGCATGCTCGCAGCGGCAGTTCTGCTGTGCCTGGGCTTGCTGAGAATCACTCTCCCCGCACACGCCCAATCCTATGACCGCACCTTTCCCGAGACGGGCAAGACCGTGTCGGGGGCTCTCCTGGAATACTGGATAACCCACGGGGGTGTTCCTGTGCTTGGGTATCCCATATCCGAGCCCTTCACGGAGAAGAGCGACATAGACGGCAAGACTTATCCCGTGCAATATTTTCAGCGGGCTGAACTTGAAAAGCACCCCGAGAACTCGGCGCCGTTCGAGGTCATGCCGGCTCTGTTGGGCACTATGATCTACAACGCAAAGTACCCCGGCGGCGCTCCGGGCCAGCAGGCAAGCACCATAGATCCTATAAAGCTCGAGAAGACGGGCAAAACGCTGGGCGGTGAGTTCAGGAAGTACTGGGAGGCCAATGGCGGTCTTGCCCAGTTCGGCTACCCTATTTCCGAGGAGTTCCAGGAGAAGTCCCCGCTGGACGGCAAGACATATCCCGTGCAGTATTTTCAGCGGGGAGAATTCGAACTACACCCTTCCGGCCAATTGTCCGCCGGTGTCCCTGGTGGGTTGGCAGCGCGGTTTGCGCCTACGAACCAAACGGGCCAGCAAGGCAACGTTATGGCCTCGCAGGTCGGCACGCAGCAACTCCAGAACAAGTACCCGAACGGCACGCCGGCCTCTGAGCCCGCTCCGGTGCCGACATCCGTACCGGGCTGCACTTCGCGCCTGGCGCCCGGTGAGTGGTCTGGGCCGCTCACAGAGCGTATGACGATGGCGGGTGAGGGTTACAACGGCTCAGGAGTGATCACAGGCACGACCAGTCTAAATGTGGTTTGCAACGGCGCCTTTACCGGCACCACCACGGTGACCAAGTTCAGTGCGAAGGGCGGCAAAGGCGGGCTGACCCTGGCGACCTGCTCAGCGAGCGTGAATCCCGTGGCCACCTACACCGGTAAGCAGGAAGTCAGGCCCGACGGATTGCATCTTCTCATCACGGGGGGGCGCTTCACCAAGGGTACAATTATCTGCAAGATCCCACTTCAACCGAACCGTGTAGAAAATCTGACCGGCCGCGCCGTCGATCCTACCGATGTCAAGGTAGAAACGGTGGCCCAGGACAAGATCGGGGGGAGCCAATGGATCGGAGGGGCTGTAAATAACGTGATCCTGCAAGAGGTGTACAAGCTCAACCCCAACGCGAAGATAGATGTAGCCAGCACGGGTGCGTGGATGCTGACGTTTCGGAAGTAGGCTACCAACCTAGACTTTCGGCCAGGGCTATGCTCACCAATGTACGTGCCTTTATCTGTCACTATTTCCAGCCTGTTGCCTCGCCTCTTGAACGGCGTACACGCTATGTGAATCAGATATGCTGATGAGAGCCAAGGTTATGTAGCGCCCTGCGACAAGAGTTGCGTCTTGTGAAGGGAAATCTAAATCTGCACAAGGAGAATGACAAAATGTGTTGCTTGCTTACCGTTCTGATGTTTCTCGGACCCCGCACCGCGCTAGGCGTCTGGTGGCTGGTGGATATGAATTGGTTCAGCCGTGTCTATGACACGTTCATCTGGCCGTTCGCGGGTTTCGTATTCCTGCCCTTCACGACCCTGATGTGGTCCCTGGTTCTCAAGTTTGATCCGGTGATCGGTGTGAGCGGTTGGAACTGGATCTGGATTGGCCTGGCCTTTGTCACCGATATCGCGTCTTACGGCGGTGGTGGCTATGGCAACCGCAACCGCATCCCCGGCTACTCAACGTCCCCGGCATAGATTTGAGCCGCAGGCAGCGGTTGGCAGGCGGCAAGAGGCAGTAGGCAGTAGGCAGTAGGCAGGCGGCAGATTGTGCCTACTGCCTACTGATGTCGGCGGGGTAGGGCATAACGGGGTTGTCTATTCCACGTGACCGGGGTGTCTGGGTTATGCGGATTGCGGGTTGCGGCCCGCCCTGCCTGAACTGTTGCACCCTCTGCCTTTCCTCCTCTACGCAATGCGTAATACCCAACAGTTGCGGCCCTCCGGTTTATAGATACGCACAGGGGAGAATGGATGGACAGGGGAGAATGGATGCACAGGGGAATATGGATGATGAAGATGCTAGGTAGGGTTCTTGTTCAGCTCGTTGTTTATCTGCTGGTGATGGAATTTCTGGAATGGCTGTTGCCCTCGTTCCACAACGCACCGCTGATCACCGACATCGCTGCTCTGCTACTTCTTAGCCTTCTCAACACCTTTTTGCGCCCGATATTGGTGCGCCTGACCCTGCCCGTGAATGTGCTCACGTTTGGGATCTTTACCCTGATACTGAACGGCCTGATATTCCTGATCGTCGACCTGTTGCTGCCGAGGTTCGCAGTTGGTGGCCTGGGCACAGCCATCTTCGTAACCTTCACCCTGACCATGGTGGGCGTGGTGCTTGAGAGCGTACTCTATAGCGAAGAAGACCAGGAGCTGCACGAGTACAACCGGATTAAGAGGCTCATTGGGAAGCGCGCCAACCAGGTAAAGGGTGGACGGCCCGGGCTGATACTGCTGGAGATCGACGGTCTTTCGGAACCGGTGATGCGCCGCGCTATCGAAGCCGGCCACATGCCCCGAATAGCAAACTGGATCAAGTCGGGCACATACCAGCTCGTGGGCTGGGACAGCGGCCTGCCCGCCCAAACTTCGGCGATGCAGGCAGGCATATTACACGGCACCCACAGAGATATACCCGCCTTCCGCTGGTACGACAAGAACCTCAAGCGTTTGCTGGTGTCGGGCACGCCCAAGGACGCTGCAATCATGCTCAAGGCGGTGGAGGACGGCAACGGCATCTTACGCGACAACGGCTTTAGCCTGAACAACTGGGCATACGGCGATGCCCACTCGGTGGTCCTTACTATGTCGACCATGAGTGAGGCGGGACAAGGGCTGAAGGTGCAGGCGAACGATATGTACACGTTCTTCGCCAGCCCTGATACGCTACCGATTGTGCTGGTGGGGATGGTAAAGGACCTCATACTGGAGTATCGCCAGGCACGCTACCAGCGCACTCATAACGTCCTGCCGCGGGTACATCGCGGGGGGGTATATCCGTTCATGAGGATTGCGACCACGGTGCTGCTGCCCACCTTGAGCCGCTATCTGATGATTACAAAGATGTTTGAGGGTGTCTCCGCCGCGTATACCACCTTCGTTAATTACGACGAGGTGGCCCACCATTCGGGCATCGAGCGCCCGGATGCGTTGCTCGTCCTGGACGACCTTGACAAGACAATGAGCTGGATCGCGAACGCCGCAAACCAGACGGGCAGGCCGTACGAGATCGTGCTCCTGTCCGACCACGGCCAGAGCCAGGGGGCCACCTTCAAACAGCGCTACGGTATGGGCCTCGAAGACCTGGTGAAGTCGCTCTTCAACGATCCTGAGCACGTGGTGTCGGCGATAAGCGCGGGCGATACCGGGGCCCCGAGCGTGAACGCCTTCCTTACAACGGCGGCTCACGGTGATCACCTACTCGCTAAACCTGTGCGTGCGCTGCTGGGATCCCGCACACGCGACGGTTTCGTGGATGTGACGGGTGAGGCCGGAGGGGATGTTCAAGAGGCCGCCAAGAGCGCTCAGACTATCGTATGCGCTTCGGGCAACCTGGGCCTGATCTCCTTCACCGAACTGCCGGGGAGGGTGACGCTGGAGCAGATGAACGCGGCGTTCCCCGGCTTTCTGGAGGGGCTCGTGGCCCACGAGGGGATAGGCTTCGTGCTCGTGCGCTCCGAGGAGAAGGGCGGGTTGGTCATAGGCGAGCAGGGTATCTATAGCTTGACCACGGATAGCTACGAGGGGGACAACCCTCTGGAGGTGTTCGGCCCTTATGCAGCCGAAGCTCTACGGGAGCTCGACTCCTACAGCAATGTGCCCGACGTAGTGGTCAACAGTTTCTACATCCCCGAGACGGGAGAGGTGGCAGCGTTCGAGGAGCTGGTAGGCTCGCATGGCGGGCTGGGCGGACCGCAAAATCGCCCGTTCCTCCTGTATCCGACTCACCTGCAACCGGAGGGTCTACCTGAACTGGTAGGCACGACCAGTATAAACCGGGTGTTGCGCGGCTGGCTGGACGAGTTGCAACCTCCACCGGAAGGGGACGGGGTGCCGGTGGCCGAGGGCTCTATTGGTGCCGGGAGTCTGCCATTGCCAGTGAGCTCGATGCCCAGCCTTCAGAACACATCGACCAATGGCCAGCACCCGGTCTCCAGCACCCAGCCTCCAGCGCGTGGGCAATAATGGACGCCCCTACCGGGGATTCGTTCCTGGTTATGACGCACAACGCGGGCAACGGACACGCCCGGCCGCCCAAGCTGGCGCGGGTGCTGCGAGATTCCGAGGCCGACATTATTGGATTGCAGGAGATCACCACGGCGCAGGCCGAAGAGCTTGATGCGGAGCTGCATGACGTCTATCCCTACCGGGTGCTATATGGCGAAGGGATACCGGGCAAGGGCATATTGAGCAAGTTCCCAATCCTCGAGGCGCGGCAGTTGCACATCTTCCCCAACCGGCCCGACCTGTGGGGGCAACTGGATGTCGGGGGCAGGAGCCTGGATCTGGTGAGCGGCCACCCCTGGCCTCCTCGTGCCCACAGAGACGGCTACTACCAGGGCCCGGAGACCAGAGAGCATATTCGCAGGCTCCTGGAACTCGCCGGGTCGGGGCGGCCGGCCATCGTGGTGGGGGATTTCAACTTCACGGAGCGAAACAAAGCCTACACGGAGTTCGCGGCGGCGGGGCTGACGGACGCATTTCGGGTTGCCGGGAAGGGGCGTGGAGGAACTTTGCCGGTACACGTCAGCGGCATCCCCCTTTCGCCTGTGCTGAGGGTCGACTATATACTGCACACAAAGCACTTCAAGGCCGAGGAGGCATGGGTCGGCACGAGCACCGGCTCGGACCACCGCCCGGTGTTGGCCCGCTTCTGCTGGGTGCAATGAGTGCTGAGTAGTCAGGACTCTAGGGGCCACTAAACCCAAGAATGGGGGAAGGGAGAGAGTTGGGGGGCACCCCCAAACCCCCTGCAGGGAGCCCCCTGCACCCCTGTTGGAACATAGGGAGTAGGAGAAGTGTGGGCTCCAATCCCCCAAACCCCCGGCAGGGAGATCCCTGCACCCCTTAGCATCAGCGGGTG
>JBJMMB010000243.1:0-8621 GCA_045805005.1 Chloroflexia bacterium | reverse complement strand
GAGGGTGAGGTTTACTACCGGAAGACCGCGTTGGCCTGGAGTGCCCTCGTCACCCAATGGAATCATGAATTGCCTCCTGTTACCTGCCCGCCGCCTGGTTGTAGACCGCCCAGAGCCGGTCTTGCCGGAGCATTAGGGCGGCGATATCTGAGCCTTCAGATTGCGATATATATACCGTAGAACCGTCCGCCAGCGTTACGGGCCGAGGCTCCTGGCCTTTGCCGAACTTCTCGGCTACCTCCTGGTCGAGGGCGATCACTTTGTGGGTCCCTGGGGGCAGGTCTAGCTCAGGTTGGGCGGGAGGCCGCGGGAGCCTGTAATCTGAGCGCCCGCCATACGCCGAGTAGAGCCAGCCGTAGGCATCGCCTGTGCCCTCGCCCGCGGCGTAGGTGTGGAAGGCCGGCAGCAGGTAGCCCGCGGTGCGGAAGGATGCGCCCCAGCTCTCGCTCGCCAGGAGCGCGGTGCTCGTGGGGTCCTCATGGCTCAGCATCAGGCGAACCGCTCTCCAATGCGCATCATTCCCCGTGATATTGGCCGCGGTGGTAGGCCCCTGCGCGAACGCGAAATAGGCCCCTGACGCGAGAGCGAGGACTGCGCATGCCAGAGCGCCTGCTACCGGCGCGAGCGCCTCCCTGCCGGCAAAGCGCTCGACAAGCACCCTCGCGCACACCGCGGCAAGCAGCGCGCACGGTGGCAGGACCACCAACAGGTAGCCGTACTGGCCGACGTGGCTGAGCGCGTACAGCCCGAGCGCGGGCAGGGCCCACCACGCAAGGAACGCTTTGAGGTCGCGGGCCAAGCTGAACCTGACCAGGCGCAGCGCCCAGAGGCCAAGGGGCAGCACCGCGAAGGCCAGCCCCACGCCCAGGGCCATCGCCTCAAAGGCGATGTTGTATCCAAGGCCGCCTATCCCCGCGCCGAATATGGAGGTGCGCGCTGATACGGAACTTGCCAGCAGGGCGTTCTCGCGTAGATAAGCCGTGAGGCCACCGGACAGCGCCAGCAGCGGCACCAGCCAGAGCAGGCAAGTGGCGGCCAGCGACAGCCCGAACAGCCCCAGCTGGCGCAAGGCTGCGGACTTACCACGGTTCCGATCCGACAGCGCCCACACGCAGAGAGGAAGCAGCACCAGGAGGGCCGTCTGCCTGACGCCCCCCAGCAGGCCGAGCGCGATGGCAAGCGCGACGACGAGGGGCCAGGCGGCGCTGCCCCGCGCCCGCCAGGCAAGCCACGCGACCGCTATGCTGCCCAGCATCTCGGGCGCGTAGGTGAGAGCTACGGAGCCGTAATAGAGGGCCAGCGGAGAGGCCAGCAGCAACAGGGCGGCCCCGAGGGCCACGCCCTTGTCGTTGAGGATATCCAGGGCTAGCCGGTAGAGGAAGGGCACGGCGGCAGCGGCAGCGAGCACACTGAGCAGGGAGAGCGCCAGGCCGGGCTCGCCAAGCAGCAGCTTCAGGGCCCGCCCTGCCAGCACGTAGAGGATGTACCCGGGGGGGTGCGGTTGGTGAGCGCTGAGATCGAACCGCGAGAGGGCAAGCTCGAATTGCACCGCGTCCCAGTTGATGGGCGTTTCGCGCACCAGCATGAGGCGTGCGACCGCCGCAAGAGCGGTCAAATAGACTATAAACGATTGACGATGGACGATGCGGGTAAGAATACCGGTCCGCTGATTCGCATCCTCCGTCATCCTCCGTCCACCTCCATTCTTGCTACAAAAAGTAACGGGGCAAAGTTCTCTCGTTTCACCATTTTCCGTCCACCACGCACATTCGCTCCCCCGAAATGGTGAAAATGGTGAATTCCCCGATCCTGCTTCGTTCCTACCCATTCTGCTGTAAATTGTATCAGTCAACGACCCCAGCCCCTCATCTCAGCAGAGACTGTTCGCCATCTGTCGTCTCTTATCGCAGCGTTCATCCCGTGCCTACCCGCCAAAAAGGGCGGCCACTGCTTTGCGTGCCGCCCTTTTTTGGTTCTCATTGGAGTTTAGACTCCCAGTAGCTGGAAGATCTCACTGGTCGTGCTTGCCCCTCCGTTGAAGAAGCCGGTGAGCCAGAGGACGAGGACCACGAGCACCAGCAGTACCACTACCACCAACACTATGGCCGCCGCGCTGCCACCGCTATCTCCAGGATTGACATTTACCTGTCCCATTTACTTGTACCTCCTCGCACCCCGTCATTCAGGGCGCTCGGCCGTGCGCTGAAGGGTCGCACGACCGCCTTGTTAAACCCTTGCTCGGCTACCCGAGAGCGCCCTGACGATCGCTATCAGGATGATAGCGCCGATGATGGCGAAGATTAGACTTGCCCAGCTAAAAGGGTCGCTGGATGAAGGGCCGGCGAGGTTCAAGAGCCGGGCTACGAAGCCGCCGATGAAAGCGCCCACGACGCCCACTACGATGTCACCTACGACGCCGTAGCCGCCGCGTCCCATGATCATGCTCGCGAGCCAGCCCGCGATCAAGCCGATAATAAGCCATCCGATGAAATCACCTACAGTCATGGTTTTTGCCTCCTATTGTCGATATAGAGCTACTGGTTCTGTTTTCAGCCAGGGCTTTTTTGGTTTATCGGGCCTCGGGGCCCGCCTGAAAAAGCCGAGGTTGCGATGTTGGTAGGGTGCCCACAGGGGGCAACAAGCGCCTGGGCGCCTGGTGACGGCTGCTATGCCTCTATGCCTGGCTCACTGCCTGGTTACCGCCGTCCATGATCTCCTGGGCATAATCTTTGCCCCGCTCCACGAGCAGCTTGCGGGTCTCTTCGCCCTTGCGGGGGGCCAGGAGTACCCCGGCCAGCAGGCCGATTGTGAAGAATTTGATCGCTGTGCGTATGCCTGTCAGCATCCTTTTGCTCCTGGTTGATATGGTAAGGATTGTTTGCGCCGGTCCGGTTTACAAGGTGCGTCGGTTTTGCATGCCCATGACGAAGCGTACGATGAAGCCGAACAGAATGCCGCCGAGCAGAGCGGGTATGAACGACAGTTGCCAGCCGCTCCAGGTGGCCGAGGGCCCCCAGGCTCCGAAGATGAACCCGCCAAGCAGGCCACCTATTATCGCGGCCAGGATGCCGCCAAGCCAACCAAAAGGCATCCTGCCGGGCACGATCAGGTCTATCACCCAGCCGACGATGCTCAACATGATTATTACGGCGATAAAACCAAGACAACCTTCCATTGCTGTCAATCTCCCTTATCGGACTAGATCCAGCGGGCCACGTAGACTACCGCGGCGGCCAGCGCCGGGAGGGCTACCAGCCCTATCACCATGAAACTGCTGCAACAACTGCAACCGCTCCTCTGACCGGGCCTGCGGCTCAGACCCGCCTGGGCGAACTTCGCACCGTCGCTGTCCATTTGCTATTGCCTCCCTTTCGCGCCCGGTCCGACTTGCTCGCGCCAGGCAGCAGTAGATGTCTCATAGTGCGGATTGCGTGATATACAACGAAAGGGGAGGGTGATGTGTTATGCTTTGTGTTATGCTTATGAGCGATGAGACTCGCTATTGACACGTCCAGCGTGTCATTTCGCTTCGTGGGCAGTTTGTTGGCGGGCGCCGGGATTGTCGTGCTATTAGGAGGCATATTCGTCAAGATGCTCCTGGCTCCCGGCCTGTTGCTAACTGCGGTGGGCGCGTGGCTGCGCAGGAGCCCGCGTTACGTCGTCAGGCGCTCGCCGGCGGCCGTGCTCACGCAGCTTGCCCACACGCTCGACCTGATGATGTGGAAGTACGAACGGCGAGGGGACAGCATCAGCGTGCCGTCAACAGGTACGCTGGTGGAGGTGAAACCGCTCTTATGGCTCACGCTTCTTTCTTTCCGATTCGGGGGCGCGAGCGCCGAGAAAGAGCGCTACCTGGCCTCTACGCTTGTCAAGTACCAGCGGTTTACCTAAAGGAGAAGCCCATGTACAGCCAGAAAGTTCGCCCGCAGACAACTATCAACGTGCCCCGCGAGGAGGTGTTTGATTTCCTGGTCAATCCGCAACAAATCCCCCTGGTGCTGCCCGGGCTGATCGAGAACACAGACGTGCCGGAGCTGCCGCTCAAGGTGGGCGACACCTTCACCTATCACTATCAGGTGTCGGGGGTGATGCTGGAGGGCACCTGGACGATCACCGAGTTGGAGAAGCCCTCAGTTTACGCCGCCCGCACCACCGGCGGCGGGGATAGCGAGTGGCGCTACACTCTAAGGGACGAGGGCAAGGGCACGCACTTAGATCTCACTGTGACATACGACCCGCCCAAGTCGGTTCTGCAGAAGATTCAGGTCGGCGTGCTGGAAAAGATCGTGGAGAAGGACGCCGAGACGTACATGCAAAATCTCAAGACCCTCCTCGAAAACCGAGGGTCATAAGCACCGAGCACCTCTTCGGGGCGGTCCAGGGTTCACCACCCGCCGTGTCATCCTGGATTTGCGAAAGATCACTCTCCTTAGTTCTGAGTTTGCGTAGTGCTAAGAAGGTAGCAGGGCCATGTGCAACGAGGCGCGGCGTCAGCCGGTGGGAATAAGTGGGGTGGCGTACAGGCTTCCGGCTGTCCGGCAGACCGTAGAGGAACTCGATCGGGCCGGGAGGACCAGTTCACAGGCCGGGGTGTTGCGGGACTTCGGCTTCGAGTATTGCCACATGTGTCCTCCCGGCACGGGCTTGGGCGATCTGCTCGTTGAGAGCGGGAAGGAAGCCCTGGAGCGGGCGGGTACGCGGCCCGAGGGGCTGGATAGAGCCTTTCTCTACTCGGGGTTGGACATAGACGCGGTGGGGGCGGCCTCGACGGGCGGCGACCCGCTCGGGCTATTCCGCTACCCTTCGGCTCGCGTCCATCACCTGCTGGGGCTGGGACAAACGCCGGTAATGGGGCTGCGAGAGCGAGGTTGCAGCGGGCTCCTCTCGGCGGTGGATATGGCCTCACAACTGCTGCAAACGAGCGACAAAGAGGCCATCCTCTGCCTGGCGGGCGATGCGCTGCCTCCGGGCAGCCCACGGGAGATTATGTACAACCTTATGAGCGACGCGGCGGGTGCATTGGTAATCCAGCGTGGCGGTGCCAGGAACCGCATCCTTGCCTTCCACGAGAAGGTGCAGACCTACTACTGGGACACGCCTCTTCACGAACAGGAATTGCTGGCGGCCTACTTTCCGATGGCCCAGCGCGTCATTACCGAGTGCCTCCAGCAGGCGGGTCTGGACGTGTGCGACCTCGCGTGGTTTGTCCCGCACAACGTCAGCCTGCGGAGCTGGCACATCCTGGCGAAACTCCTCTCGATACCCATCGAGAAGGTGTGGACAGCGAACATCGCCCGTGTTGGGCACACGGTCTCATGCGACCACATCATTAACCTGGCTGATATGGAAGCCCAGGGGGCGCTCTCGCCCGGCGACCACCTGGCACTCTTCACGTTCGGCTTCGGCGCAAGCTGGTCGTGTATGGTGGTGAAGCATTGAATGAAGTACTCTTCATAACAGGAGCGACCGGCGCGGTGGGCAGGCAGGTGGCTGCTCGCCTGCTGAGGGGCACAGACTCGGAGTTGTACCTCCTGGTGCATAAGAAGGGGGTGAACCTGGGCGTGCCCGCGTTGTTGAGGGATGTTTTTGGATTGGACCCCGAGCCGGAGCTGGTAGAGCGGGTGAGGCTCGTGGTGGGGGACGTGGAGAAGGAGGGCCTCGGCCTGCCCGGTGAGGTGTATAGGGAGCTTGAAGAGCGGGTTACGGGCGTCATGCATGCGGCGGCTTGCACGCGGTTCGATTTGTCCATCAATAGGGTGAGGGAGATCAATGTTGGGGGCACCAGGCGCGTTTTGCGGTTGGCGGGGGCTTGCCGCCGGTTGGACAGGCTCGGGTTCGTGAGCACGGCTTTCGTCGCGGGGAAGAGGAGCGGCACGGTCTACGAGGGCGAATTGGAGCACGAGTGCGGTTTCGCGAATAGCTACGAGCAGTCGAAGTACGAGGCAGAGCAGGTCATCAACCGCGCCCGCGAGCGATTGCCGGTGGCCGTCTATCGGCTGTCCACCCTCCTTGGAGACAGCCGGACGGGCGAGGTCACGCACCTGACCGCGCCCCACCAATCACTACAGATAATGCATAGGGGCCTGGCGGGGCTGGCGCCGGGTCTCCCCTGCTGCCCGGTCGATCTCATACCGAGTGACCACGCGGCGGACGCGCTGTTCGAGCTATTCACCACCCACTTCGCGGCGGGGTTGGAGGCGGGGGTGTTCCACATCACGGCGGGCCCCGCCAAATCTTATACGTTGGAGGAAATACTCGACGCCAGCTACCTCTACCTGGCCGAGTGCGACCCCGAATGGGCCAGGCGAGACTACCCAAAGCCTGTGATCACCTCCTGGGAAACGTTCGACCTGTCACTCCAGACCCTCAAGCAGGCGGGCAACCGGTTCATGTATGGTGTCATGCACGCGGTGAGCCACTTCGCCGGCCAACTGAGCTACCCCAAACGCTTCGACGCTACCCATCTCCTGTCTCTCCTGCCCGATTACGAGCGCGACTTGCCACATGCGCGCGATTACTACGGTAAGGTGGTAAGGGAGGTAGTTGTTAGGAGTCAGGGGTATGAGCGTAAGCAGGGGGCGATCAGGAGTCAGGGCCTGCCTGCAACAACTGACTCCTGATCCCTGACTCCTTCTGTCATGCAAGACGAGCTTATACAATTCATTCAGGATAACCTCATTGAAGACAAAGGGGTGCGTGTCAACGCGGACACTTTGCTTTTCAAGGAGAAGCTGATAGATTCCATGAACGTGCTGCACCTCATTGGCTACCTGGAGAAAAGGCTCGACAGGCGGCTGGCCGACGAGGAGATCGTGATGAGCAATTTCCAGTCGGTGAGGGCAATGGCGGACGCCTTCTTTCATGAATGATATTTCCAAGCAACTGAGCAAGGCAGGTTATGAGCCGGCGGGGGATGGAAGCGTGGCCCTGTCGGGGGCCGCGGCCACGCTATACCGGCGGTTGGAGAGGTTCCTCGCGCTCTCCCTGGCGCGGTATTACCAGGAGTCCACGCTGGCCCCCATCTTTATAGAGGAAGATGTGCTGGAGAGGGCGGGCTACCTGGCGCACTTCCCGCAGCAGGTCTTCGTGGCGCAGGGCATCGTTGGCGCGCGGCACGCCACGCCCCTGCCCGGCCGCAAATACCTGAACCCCGCGGGGTGCCTCCACGTTTACCCCACCCTCCGAGGGAGAGACCTGGCGGGCGCGCCCTTCTCGGGCTTCGTGACGGCGCAGTGTGCCCGCCATGAGGAGGGGACCTGGGAATACCCTTTCCGGTTGGCCGGTTTCAACATGGCGGAGCTGGTGGTAGCAGGCGACGAGCCGAGGGTGGGGGAGCTTTGCGACGAGATGCAGCGGGTGGTGCCCTCCATGCTGGGGCGACTGGGCTTCGACGTGGAGGTGCGGGTAGCCACGGATGCTTTCTTCCTGGGGAGCAGCGATGGGGCGCGGGCCATCCAGAAGCTGAAGGAGTTGAAGAAGGAGTACGTGGTGCGCGTGGGGCGCGGGCGGGTGGCGCTGGCCTCGCTCAATAACCACGAGACTTACTTCAGCCGCCGGTTCGGCATCGGCGCGCGCGGCGGGCCGCCCATTCATTCCTTCTGCCTGGCGTTCGGCCTTGAGAGGCTGACGGCCTGCGGCCTGCTCCTGTGGGGTGACCACGAAAGTGAGTGGCCCAGGGATTTGCGGGCTTGAGCGCGGTCACCTTCCACAACCGCACCCGCCGCTCGCCCTCGATCCCGCGCAAGCTCCTCCGCGAGGGCAAGTTCTACCTGGTCCCCCTCTACTACCTCCTGCTCACCAGCGACCTGGCCCGCGAGGGCGTCCGCAACTCCGGCAGCTACCGCTTCGCTGACCACATTTACCGGGGCGTGCCGGGCGGCAGGTACATAGTGGGGTATCTTCTCGACGCGCTCTTCCTCCGAATGGCTCCGGCCACGGCCTTCCGGGCCCGCTACCTGTACGCGAAAGAAGAGATCCACAGGCTTGCCGCCAGCAAGCAGGGCGTCGAGTGCGACCTTGAAATCCTGGCCGTCCCCTGTGGGCTGGCCCGCGAGCTATTCGAGGCGGCCCAGGAACTGAAGAGGATCGGGCGGCCTGCTTACGATAAAATCCACTGGCACGGCCTCGACCTGGACAGGGAGCTAATAGAGCGGTTGAGCGAGCGGGCGGCGCGGAGGGGTTTGAACATGACCTTCCGGCGCGGCGACGCGCTCGATGCGGCATCCTACCCGCAGCGGTACGACATGATCGTCAGCCTGGGGTTCGGGGAGTTCCTGGACGACGCCCGGCTGGTGGACTTCTACCGGCTGGCGCGCGCCAGCCTCAAGCCAGGCGGCGTGTTGGTCACCTCCGGCATGCAAAGCCGGCGCTTCTCCGATTACCTGCTGCGAAACATCGGTGAACTTCACACCTTCTACCGCTCTGAGGCTTCCCTGCGGGCGCTGGCCAGGCGGGCCGGCTTTAGCGAAGTGCGTGCCTACCAGGATCCCACCGGCTTGCAGACGATGCTGGTTCTTGCATAGGGGTAGGGGTGCAGCCCTCTTCCTGCCGCGAACCTGGAGCGTTCTCGGAGAATCTTCTGTGCTTGTTTCCGAGATTGCTGTAGGGGCAGGCCCCCGTTG